>CALVCY010000095.1 GCA_944326175.1 uncultured Erysipelotrichaceae bacterium | reverse complement strand
TTTCGAATATTTGATTATTTGGTTGCTTCATGCTTAAAATTATAAATGATTTCAACGAAATAGATATGGTTAAACCATAGGGAGGGATTATGCAATTTCATGTTGCCGTGGTCGGATCATTCAATCTGGATCACATGCTGTATGTCAAAAACTTCGTCAAAGCAGGTCAAACCATCTTAGCCGATGATGCAACCATCCGCATGGGTGGCAAAGGATTCAATCAAGCCATGGGTTGTATCGCGTTGAATGATCACTGTGTCTTGTTTACCTGCTTAGGTAACGATGGTCAAAACTATGTGGAGTCCATGAACAAACTGGGTTTGAAAACCGATCAAATCGAGCTGGTGGATGATGTGACCGGTAGTGCGTTCATTCAATTGGATCAGACCAAAGAGAACTGTATCGTGGTCGCACCAGGTGCCAACCATCATGTCAGTGTGGATTATCTGAAACGCCATGAAGATGTTTTGATACATGGAGACGTGGTGATGACACAACTAGAGATCCCATTGGATACCATCGAATATCTTGCACAGTTGGCTCATGACCAAGCGATCCCCTTGTTGCTCAATCCCGCACCGGCGGTCAAACTGAGTGATACGATCTTAAAAAACGTGACGTGGTTGACACCCAATCAGGGTGAATTATCGATATTAACCAATATGCCCACTGAAACGATGGAACAGACCATTGCCGCTGCCCGTTATTTGGTAGATAAAGGGGTCAAGCATGTGGTCGTGACCATGGGCGCATTGGGATGCTTGTATGTGGACGATACGCATTTGGAACAGGTGGATGCCTACAAAGTGGATGTGGTGGATACCGTCGGTGCCGGGGATTGTTTCAATGCAGCATTCGTTCATGCCATGATGGAACATCATGATCCGATTTATGCTTGCAAGTTTGCCAATGCTGCAGCCGCATTGGCCATCCAAAGCAAAGACTCTTATTCTGCGGCGACAATGGAAAATGTGCTTGAATTTTTGAAAACCCAGGAAAATTAGATCAAATCGATGGATAACAAAACCACTTCAGTACGAACTGAAGTGGCTTTGTTATGGTCGAACCATGATCTTATTGATTGAACAGATTGTCATCTCCATTGGTCGAACCATCCCCAAATTCGGGCAATGCCGGCAATTCATCCAATGAGACCAATTGGAAAGCATCTAAAAATGCTGATGTGACTTCATAAAGAAACGGACGTCCGGGTGCTTCACTTCTTCCCGCCTCTTTAATCAATCCTCTGGCTTGCAATTTACGTAACATCATGTCACATCCCACACCACGGATCTCTTCGATTTCGACACGGGTGATGGGTTGTTTGTAGGCAATGATAGATAATACTTCCAATGCACTTTGGGATAATGTGTGGTTTTCGATTTGGGAAAACAATTTGGAGGCATAACGGGAAATCATTGGTTTGGACAATAATTTGTAAGTCGCTCCGAATTGATCCAATTCGATGCCGCTATGATCCGCTTGATACTTTTGCTTTAAAGCATTTAATGCTTGGTTGATGGTGGATTCATCGTAATCGATGGTATGGACCAGATCTTCCATGGTCAAACCATCATCACCCGCAATAAAGAGTAAGCCTTCCAATATCGCTTCGATATTGGCTTTTTCTTCATTGGTTGCGACCACTTCATTCATACCACTTACTTCCTTTCTTAAACCAGATGCGATAATCCTGATCCACATTGAATACCAATTCATGCAATCGTGCCATATCCAACACACTTAAAAACGTCACGATCACCTGTGCCACTTCATGACAGTCCTCACAGAGCATATCGAATGAAAATGTAGCGGGTAAGGAAGACAGACGGGCTTTGATCTGCAACGTCCGCTCTTGCGTACTCAATTCTTTAGCTGCGTATTTGACTTCCAATGGTTTGACCAAAGAAAGGCGACGCAATACACGATTCATGGCTTTGACTAGATCTTCGACATTTCCATTGATCAAAGTGGTTTCATCATTTTCCTGCAACCATTGATCGACCACTTCACTCATGGGTTTGCCATACTTCAATGAACGGTTGTAATACAATTCATTCATCGATTGAGCGATTTCCTTATATTGCTGATACTCCAACAAGCGTGCCACCAAACGGGCACGGGGATCTTCTTCGTAAGTATCCTCGATATCATTTTCTTCATGGGGAAGCAATACTTTGCTTTTGATTTCCATCAATGTGGCCAATTCCGTCAAATATTCACTGACGACTTCTAAATGCAACGCTTCCATAGCATCCAGATAATCCAGATACTGCGCCGTCAAAATAGAAATATCCAGATCCATGATATCCATTTTCTTTTCGGCGATCAGATGCAACATCAGATCCAATGGACCAGAAAATTGGTCGATGGTGACTTGAAATTCCATAACAGTGGTTATTATAGCGTAATTTGGTCCAACCATAAAGCAAACCGACAGATCGTTGAAATCGATCTGTCGGTTGATGGTTGAACTATCGCAAATATTGGTTGACGAGTGCTTCGTGTTGTTCTAGCGTTTCGGAGAAATAGACCGTCCCATCGCCATAGACATCCGCCATA
Source organism: uncultured Erysipelotrichaceae bacterium (assembly GCA_944326175.1). The sequence continues at coordinate 25,966 of CALVCY010000095.1, read as the reverse complement.
AAGTAATAGTAATTACTGGGAGTCGGATGCAAGACAGCATCTAAGGCATCGTAGCCTGGATTAAGGATCGGACCAGGTGGCAATCCCTGCACGATATAGGTATTGTATGGAGAGTCGTAATTTGGATTGACTTCACATAACTGCCAATCATCATCCTTTTCCACATCCAACGCATAACAAACCGTCACACTGGATTGAAGCGGCATACCGGCGGCCAATCGATTTTCGAATACCGACGCCACCAGTTTCATGTCTTCCGGCTTTCCAGCTTCGTATTGAACGATGGAGGCCAGTGTGAACCATTGATGGGTGGTCAAACCACTGGAAGCTAAATCTGCACTTAACGTGTTATAGACGGATAAAGTGTTATCCAGCAATTTACGGGTGATCTCATCCACGTTGGTATCAACAAAAAATTCGTACGTATCCGGGAATAAATAACCTTCCAGAAGATAGCGGGTTTGCCCATTGAAGATCTCTTCTGTCAAAAACGGATAATCACTCATCAATTGACGAACATAGCTTTCATCATTCCAACTGGCAAGCAACTCATCGGCACTGACATTGGTCGCACCACCGATCTTATCGGCCATGTGTTTGACCCAATCCCCTTCCACTAAAGTCACCGTGACGGTATCGGTCAAGGCAGATAGTGGATCATTGAGTGTGGACAAGATCGTGTCGAGATCCATGGATGGACTCAATTGGAACGTACCGGCACAAAAAGCTGTTTGGTGGTTCAATTGAGCATAGATCTTGGCCATAAAACTATCCCGGATCAAGCCATCCTGTTCCATTTGATCCAAAACATCGGATGCACTGCTCCCGGATTCCACATTAAAGTAAACCGTGGTTTGATCAGTGGCATCCACTGGTTTTTGGGCATTGGAATAATTGACGAAAATCATGACACCACCGATCAAAACCACCGCAATAGCGATCAAGGCGATCAACCGTCCGATTTTCAATTTACGTTTACGTTTTCTAACCGGTCTATTCGTGCTCATCGGTGTCCTCTGCATCATCATCGATCTCATCGGCAAATGCATTCAATACTTCCGCCACCATCTCAAATTCGTATGCATCCACATCCGGATCGACCGGGATCAATTGATTTTGATCATCATAACGGAACCCATAGATCAGATCTTCATCGGCTGGATCGGTAGCGACCACATAATCATTGCCGGTATTTGGATCACTGAATGTAAACAGGATCGCCAATACTTTTTCACTGCCATCGTCTGCCGTTACGATCAATGTATTTTCTTCATTTAACATATCATCCATTTCCTTCCGTGGTTTTACCATTGCGCATCGCATCCAAATAGCCTTGCAGGATAAATGTTGCTGCGATCTTATCGACCACCTGTTTGCGTTTTTTACGTGATACATTGGCATCGATCAGCATCCGGTTACTCATCACTGTGGTGAAGCGTTCATCCCATAACTCGATGGGGATATCCACTTCATTTTCCAAAGCTTCCTTGAATGCGATCGATAATTCCCCTTTTGCACCGATCGTATTGTCCAGTTTTTTAGGAAAACCGATCACGATCCGATCAGGTTTGATTTCATCAATGACGTCAAGTATCTGATCCAATGCCGTTTCATAATCCTCATGATCATATTTCAACGTGGTATACGTTGAGGCAATCAGACCTGTGGCGTCGCTTTTTGCGACGCCACAGCGTACTTCGCCGATATCCAAAGCGATGATGACCATTAATCGGTATGTCCTTCCAGATAATAGCGCACTAACTCTTCGATGATGTCATAACGATCCAATGACTGGATCGTGGTCCGTGCATTGAGATGGGAGGAAATGTAGGCCGGATCGTTGCTGATCAAATAACCGCTGATCTGATTGATCGGCTCATAACCCCGTTCTTTGAGTGCCTGTTTGACCAGTAAAAGGATCTGTTTGATGTTTTCGCGTTTGACTTCTTCACTGGAGAAGCTTAACGTCTTGCCATAATCTTCCATGAGAGGTTCCTCCTGACGGTTAGTATTATACCCTATGGTTTAACCATGGGATAGACATCCCGGTATTAGTTTTGGATGTGGCTTTGATAATCCGCCAATATGGCATCCACAGCGTGGATGTCCTTGCCACCGGCTTGGGCCAGATCGGCTTTACCGCCACCGTTACCACCGGCGATTTGTGCGGCATGTTTGACGATGGCTCCGGCATTATAACCAGCATCGATGCGTGCTTTGGATACAGCAACGACCAAACCAAGCTTATCCCCATCCACACAAACCAATGCCACATAGCCATCGTTTAATTGTGCCAACACAGCACTGGCCAATGGTTTTAAAGATGCAGCGGATGCATTGACTTTGGCAATGACCACTTGACCCATGGCATCTTGTATCGCTTTGGATGCCAATTCATTGGCCAAGGCGTTGCGTTGTTGCAGTTTGATCGTATCAATAGTGTGATTGGCATCGCTAAGATCGTTTTGAAGCTTATCGATGCGACCAAGCACATCGCCTTCACTTTTCACGCCGAGTGTATCCTGTACTTGGCGCAGCAATGTCGCTTTGGACTTGAACCATTGATACGCTTTGGTTTTGGTCACCACGGTCATACGACGGATGCCTGAGCCGATGGATTCTTCGCTAACGATGGCAAAACAACCCAGATCCGCGGTATTGTCCACATGCGTACCGGCACAGAATTCCTTGCTGACTACCGTATCATCCCCCATGGAGACCACACGGACCGTATCACCGTATTTTTCATCGAACAATGCGATGGCTCCACTATTTTTAGCACTTTCGATATCCATCACTTCGGTATAAACGGGCAATTCTGCATCGATCCATTGGTTGACTTGTTTTTCGATGGCATCGATCTGTTGCGGGGTGACTTTTTCAAAATGCGTAAAATCAAAACGACCATAATCCGGGCAGACGTAACTACCCGCTTGAGTGATATGGGCGCCTAAGACGTTGATCAACGCGGCCTGCAATAAATGCAGGGAACTGTGATTGGCACGGGTCAAACGACGGCGTTGATCGATCACATCCAATTGATAGGTTTCCCCAACCGATATCGTGCCTTCTTTGACCACGATATGGGAAAGATGTTGACCATGTGGGGCTTTTTTGGTATCGACCACTTCGGCGATGCCGGTTGGATTATGGATTTGACCATGGTCACCGATCTGACCACCACTTTCAGCATAGAACGGTGTGTGATCAAAGATCACATCCCCTTCATCATCGATACTGGATACGGCGGCACCGTTTTTAAATGCTGCAAGGACCCTCCCCTTGGTATGGGTCGTGGTATAACCATCGAATGTACTGGTCACTTCACAATCCAACAGATCTTTGGATTGATTGTGCATGGATTGTTCGTCACTGCGGGCATCGCGGGCACGTTTTTTTTGTTTGGCCATCAGATCATCAAAGGTTTCCATATCCACACGGATGTCTTGGTCTTCACAGATCTCCTGGATCAATTCTTTGGGGAAACCATACGTATCATAGAGTTTGAAGGCAATGGCGCCATCCAATACGCGATGTTGGCCATCCATTTTGGCTAATGCATCATCCAATAAGCGTTCCCCATTGACCAATGTCTTGGAAAAAGAGGATTCTTCGTTGGCTACGATCTTCATGATCAATGGCTGTTTTTCGATCAAATATGGGTAGTAGTCCTTGTAATTGTCGACGACCACCGGGACAAGATCGGCCATAAAACCATGATTGATACCTAATTTCAAACCGAACCGAACCGCACGGCGCAACACGCGACGGATCACATACCCCCGTCCTTCATTGCTGGGCAATGCACCATCAGCGATGGCAAATGTCACGGTACGGATATGATCGGCGATGACACGATAGGCCATTTTGTATTCCCCTTGATACGGGTGGGATGCGATCTTTTCAGTGGCATGGATCATGGGTAGAAACAAGTCAGTATCGAAATTGGTTTCACCATTTTGAATGATGGAGACCAACCGTTCTAAACCCATTCCGGTGTCGATGTTTTTCTGGGGCAATTCTTTGAAATCTTTGCGATCGACACCTTCTTTGGCATCGTATTGGCTAAAGACGATATTCCACACTTCAACGTAGCGGTCATTGTCCATTTCTTCAAAGAAGAGTTTTTCGCCAAGGTGGTTTGGATCATACGCTTCCCCACGGTCATAGAAGATCTCAGAGTCGGGACCACTTGGACCTTCACCGATCTGCCAAAAGTTATTTTCGGTTCGTAAGATGTGACTTGGGGATACACCCATTTCAAGCCAACGGTTATAGGCAACATCATCATCGACATAGACTGTTACATACAGTTTTTCCTTATCGATTCCGATCCATTGTGGACTGGTCAGAAATTCCCAAGCAAAAGCAATGGCTTCGTTTTTGAAATAATCGCCGATGGAAAAATTGCCCAGCATCTCAAAGAATGTATGGTGACGCGCTGTTTTCCCGACGTTTTCGATATCATTGGTACGGATCGATTTTTGGGCATTGGTGATCCGAGGACATTTCGGTTTTTCACGACCGTCGAAGTACTTTTTCAAAGCGGCGACGCCGGCATTGATCCATAGTAGAGTGGGATCGTTATGGGGAACCAGGGATGCGGATGGTTCGACCATGTGGCCATGTTGTCTGAAATATTCCAGAAACAAGGCACGGGTTTGATTTCCAGTTAATTGTTTCATCATGTTTCCTTTCTTTTTTCGTTATAAAACAAAACAGACGTTCGCTTCCGCAGCGAAACGCTGCGGAGGAACGTCTGTGACGCGGTACCATCCTCCGTTCACCATGGTACAACCATGATGCACTCACTTATCCATGGGTAACGGCATGACCCGTTGCAGTTTGCTGCACTCTTTCGCTTTGGGTAGCCCCATCTTGGTTTGACCATCATGTGTTTTCACCATCCACACTCGCTTTAAATGGTTTCTACCATGGATCCAAAGCGGATAAACCATAGGTTTATTCCGATTTACGAATGCAAGTATATCAAATATCCATGGATTGTGAATATGCAATTTGGATGATGATCATGCATATATCACACGTATGATTGATTCATAATGGTCAAACCATTTAAGCCAATGTCCCCATCGGATCCCAAGGTTCAAGATGTTTCACTTCTCCATCATAAATATCTTGTTGTTGTTGACTCAAATACTTGCGGTTGACCACGATCTGATAGACGTTTTCATCGAACCAAGCTTCGTTCATCACGAAGAACCCGTTTTTACCTGGTTCATCACCCCAAGAGTTTTCCACTTTGAAATTGGTCCCATGACCACTTTCGTGATACCCTTCGATGACCATGGCATGATTCATCGCCGAATCACTGTAATCCAACCGTTGGGTCTTGCTCCATTGGGTTTGGAAACCAACGACCCCTTTGAAATCATATAAACCATGGGCCATGACACCGGCTTGACGATCCATATCGAAGCCACAGTCACTACCAAACCAGACGGGTTGGCCATCATCAAGTTGTGCTTTGGTCAATCGTTTGAGTTCATCGATGGTCAGATTCAAATAACGGATCCCCCGTCCTTCCACGACATTGCCTAAATAATCCACGGTGTAGACATGGTTGAATGGTTTATCACTGGTCGGACCATTGATGATGGATACATATTGCGTCAAATCGAGTTTCACCACATCCCGATAAAACTGCATGGGTGTCAGATGTGTTTTAGAAATGATTTTTCCATCTTTGGTTTTCACATTGAAGTTGAACATCTGTGGTGGCACACCCAAACAAACCACCAATGCATTGTAAATACCATGCAACATGGTCTTTTTCATTCCTTCAATGGTCGAACCATCTTTTCCCGCTTTGATCGCTTCTCTTAATGCATAAGCATCTTCATGAAGCATATGGGTCAATAAGGTATCCATATCCCGACTGTTTGAGGCACAAGCCGAATCCGGCATGACTTCTTGCGGTACCAGACCATATTTTTCGACTAGATCGACGACCATATCCCATTGACCACCATCTCCGACCGGTGAAGCCAACAGGTGGTCTAACAAACGGGAATGGATCGGTTCATCCACGGTTTTGATGATCGACTCCAAAAAGTAATTGGCTTTTTCCAGTTTGTCATAGAAAAACAAATAAGATTGGGAAACTTGGAAATCTTCCAAATTATAGATTTGGTTCATATGCATACGGATCACATTGCATGCAGCAAATAACCAACAACGGCCACTTTGTTTCTGATTGGTCACCTTGCTTTGTTTGACTTCATGTTCAAAAAACATCGGCATGGTATTGACCACAGACCGTTTGAGCGCACTTTGTTTCAATCCATTGGCGCAAACAGCATTGCTTTGCACACTGTAATGGTTAACGGCATCCGAAAGCATGGATTTGAGTAATTCATTATCGATCATGATTATTTCTCCTTTTCATTTGTACCTATTCTAGGACTTAGTTAGAATAATCAAACGAAAATGATTCCAATAATGATGAAAATTATTTCATATCGATGGTCGTGGCATCAATAATCGAGTTATTTTAGATCTTCATTAAACAAAAATCATGGAATGATTTCCATGATTTTTGTTACTTACATGATCACTCATGCAGGCTCTGTCCATTTGTGACAATGACGTGTTTGTACCAGTCAAAAGAATCTTTTTTATACCGATTCAATGTACCGGTTCCATCCGAATTAAGATCCACATAAATGAACCCGTATCTTTTTTTGATCTCTGCTGTGGAGCAACTGATCAGATTGATACAACCCCAGGATGTATAGCCTATGATATCGACGCCATCTTTAATGGCTTCTTCCACCTGCAACAGATGCTTTTCCATATAATCGATGCGGGTATTCCTCAAATCATTTCGTATAATAAAAACCATGAAATACTTTTCGTTACTGATCAAACCAACCAGTGCTGCCTGTAATTTGAATTGCCGTTATTGTTTTTACAAAGATGAAGCGCGCAAGAGAAGTATCGGTAACCATGGCATCATGGAAAATCAGATGGTTCACACCATCGTGGATCGGATCTTAAATTATTTTAATGATGAAACCATGCTCACCATTGCCTTCCAGGGTGGGGAGCCCACCCTGGCGGGTATCAAATGGTTCGATCATTTCTTTGAATATGTAAATAACCATAAAAAAGCGTTTCACCATATCCAATACAATATACAAACCAATGGTTATACCATCGATGATCGATGGATCGATCTGTTCAAAAAACACGATGTATTAGTCGGGATATCCATTGATGGCTATCGTGCCATCCATGACCGTAACCGTAAAACCAATGATGGTAAAAATACGTTTGATGTGATCTTGGATCATTATCATCGGTTGATAAATGCCAAAGTCAATGTCAATGTATTGACCGTTGTCACCCATGCATTGGCATACCATGGCAAGGCATTATATGGTTTTTACCAAAATGAAAAGATGGATTATATCCAACTGATCCCTTGCTTACCTCCGTTAGATGAAACCAGTGTCCATGCATTTAAGCCAACGGATTATCCACGTTTTTTCGGCGATCTATGGCACTGTTACATCGATGGTTTCAACCAGGGTTATCGGCCATATATCAACTTATTCGACCAATGGATGGCTGCAACTAATGGCATTGGCGCCGCCCAATGCGGTGCCAATGGGTATTGTGCGATGCAATATGTCACGGAAGCAGATGGCAGTGTCTACCCGTGTGATTTTTATTGTTTGGATCAGTACAAAATCGGATCATGGTCAAACCATGATCCAGCCACATTGATGCTCTCGGATACGACCAAGACTTTTTTAAACGAAAACACGTTGCCTTCCTTATGCAAGCACTGTGCTTATGTTGGATTTTGTCACGGTCAATGCAAACGACAACGGGTCTGCTTTATGGATACGACCCGTGGATATTGCGGGATCCGCGAATTCTTGGATCGATATGGTTCCTCTATCCAACAAATGGGACAACATTTATTGAAACGCACTTATTGAAGCAGATCGGAAAGGATCGTCATGCGCTTGGAAATCTGATTATTGGCAATGGTCACTCTAAGATTTTCGATGGTGGAGACCAGAATCATCAATTTTTTAGCACGAGTCAATGCCGTATACAGCAACCGACGATTGATGATCATGGGATAACCATTGGGTAGTGGCATCACCACCACATCAAACTCTGATCCTTGACTTTTATGAACGGTCAAAGCATAAGCCATTTCCAATTGGTTGATTTCTTCATACTGATACGCTGCTTTTCTTCTGTCATTGAAACGAATGGTCATGGCTGAACCATCACTTTCGATGGTTTCGACCATTCCCATATCCCCATTGAATACCCCTTCTTCCATGGCATTTCCAGTTTCATCCACGCATGTCATACTGTAGTTATTGGATGTTTGGATCACACGATCATTTTGGTTCAAACCATGGACTGCAATGCCTTTTGGATCCGGATTGAACAAATCTTTCAATTTTTGATTGAGGGCACCCGTGCCTTCATCACCTTTTTTCATTGGTGTCAAAACCTGGATCATTTCCGGTGTACATCGATCTGTTTTCAATAATGAACGAACCACATCAACCGTGGTTTGAGCAATGGTTTTCCCATCATCGACTTGAATGAACCAAAAATCTGTCTGCTTGCGATCATTGAGGATGATCGGTAATTTACCCTGGATGATGTTAGCAGCATTGAGTGGGATATAACTGGTGCTTTTTTGCCGATGGATGATCGTTAAACGATGCAATGGCACAAAAGCACTGTGGATCAGATCTGCAAACACATTGCCAGCACCCACTGAAGGCAATTGGTCTTCATCCCCCACTAAGATCAACCGGCAATTTGAAGGCAATGCGTCCAATAAACGCGCAAAGATGGCGCAATCCATCATCGAACATTCATCGACGATCAATGCCTGGATCAATAACGGATGTTTTTTATTGCGTTTAAAACGCGGTGCGCCGGTTTTTTTGTCGAAATAGCATTCCAACAAACGATGGATCGTTTTGGCTTCTTTGTCGCAGGATTCACTCAAGCGTTTGGCTGCTTTACCTGTTGGAGCAGCCAATTCGATGGTTAGACCAAGGGACGAAAAGATCGATACGATCCCTTTGACGATCGTGGTCTTCCCGGTGCCAGGACCACCGGTCAAGATCATCAATGGTTCGACCAGTGCACTTTGGATACATTCCAATTGACTGGGATCCAAGGTATAACTTAACGATTTCAAATAATGGTTTAACGCTTCATCTGGATTTTTGAGTGGGCGATGTTTGGATCTTTTCATTCGTTTCAAATCCGTTGCGATACGGGTCTCATTGCGATGATCCGTGGGTAACATCACTCCAGGAATTTCTGCTTTTTGATAATCGATCAATTCCTTGGTTTCAACCAAGGTATGCAATGGTTGGACCAATAGCGATGCATCGACACCCAATAGTTTCGATGCATCGTTACAAAGATCACATTCACTCATCCAGGTATGCCCTTCCCGATTGCCTTTGTCTTTGATGGTTTGGATCAAGCCGGCTGCCAATCGAAAGGGTGAATCCAACCCAACACCAGTTTTTTGAGCCATGGCATCACACATGAAAAACCCAAATCCATCCAATTGCATCAGGATATAAGGATTGGTATGGATCGCACTTAAGGTGGTTGCACCATGGGCTTTGATGATCTTTTCCACCTGGTTATATGTCAACCCTTGCTGCATCAATGTCACATAAATGATATGTTCATCTTTGTATTTACGCATGATTTTGATCAGATTGCGTACTTTAGTGGAAGTCAAACCTGGGATGGATGCATGTAAACCGGTGCCATTGGTCAATTTTTCAATGGTGGTTTGACCATAGGCATCCACGATCCGATTTGCTAACTTTTCGCCGATCCCTTTGAATCGGCGTGAGGAAAGATAGGATCTAATCCCCATTGTCGGATCATCTTGGATGATCGTATAAGACGTGAAATTGAACTGATGCCCGTATTTTTCACTATCTTTGTATTCACCTTGAAAATCGATGGTCAAACCAACGGATAGTGGTTGAGCCACCACACCCACAACGATGACATTCCTCTGACCCGCTACTTTGATCCGTGCTAAAAAGAAGCCGCTATCCGGTTTATAGAAATTGACTCTTTCGATCCGTCCTTTCAGCTGCATGACTTCCATCGATTCCTTATGAGTACTTTATCACGCTTTATGACATAGCTATGCAGACAATTTTCGATTACATTCGCCTTATTTAGAGGTTTTTTCTTGTTTTCTTAAGCTCGGACTTACCCTACTTTTTATTATGATAATCAGTCAGACTTATTTTGATATCACTCTTTTTTGAAATCCCAATATTCCCCTTCTTGTCGTAATTCTATCAGTCGCTTTATTTTAATTCTGAATGATCACACATCCAATTTATTCACCCTGCATTATACCTTTATTTACCGTGTCGACCTCGACGAGCCGATACGTTGATCGTACCGCTTTTTACCATAGCACCGAGGACTGCTTCAACGGTGGTCGGGCTGACATCAGGTAGGATCTTACATATCTCCGCTTTGGAAAGCAACGTCAAACTGTTCAATATTGTAGCCTCCACACGGGCTTTCTTTGTAATCTTCTTTCCGTGAACATCAGCGAAACGCTTATCGAGTTCCTTATAGCACATATTAAGTGTGGACAAGAAATTTTCGATAAATGGGAAGTAGCTGTTTTCGTTTGTTTCCCAACCAATCGAAGATTGACGGAGTGATTCATAATAATAGGCTTTGTATTTATTGATCTGTTCTTCAAAGGACACATACTTTCCCGCGTCGAACCCGTTTTTATAAAGAAGCAGCAGAGAGAGCAACCGCGACATTCTACCGTTTCCGTCCCGAAACGGGTGTATGCAAAGGAAATCCAAAATCACGCAAGGAATCAGTAAAAGCGGGTTGATATTGGCGTCACTGCGAGCTTCCATATAAGCCAGTTCTAATTGTTCCATTGCCTTTGGTGTTTCATCGGCCGGTGTAGGACGAAATCGAACCCGTCTATTGCCGTCAGCGTCGATCTGCAAAATCGCATTGTCATCGGTTTTGTATTGACCGCCGTATTCATATCCGGCAAAGGACATCATTATTTCGTGCGAGCGTAAAATATCACGCTCTCTGAAATCAATATATTCAAAGCCTAAATGAATTTCATTTAAGGCGTCCCTATAACCGGCGATCTCCACCTCGTTATGATTTAACGGGCTGATATGAAGGAACCATGTGCAGAAACTTATAAAAAGTGGTATAGAATGATTACCCTTCAATCATCATCTTGTCCCATTGATCCAATAAATGTAACCATAATGGTAACTGGAATAGATCATGAATACTACGGCGTGCCTGCGCGTTACGGATGGTTTGGACCAGATGATCATAAAGCGATGCATCGGTATTTGCATTGAAACAATCACATAACACATTGAAAATCACTTCACATTGATACCTGGACCAATCCATGCTCATTGTGTCGATCAACGATCGGATGGCTTGGTTACGCCAAGAAGATGGGTTATGCAAAAGTGCACGTCCTGTTGCGATATCTTTTTGACGCATGGTTTGACCATGATGGTTGATACCATCGATCCATTGGTCAAAACCACTTTCTGCTTTCGCATTGGATTGCATCATTGGCATTGTCATATTGATGCTCATTGTTAGATTCCTCCTTGTCTGTGCCATCATCATATCCAAAAGCAAAAATAGTGCAGTCGCATATATGCAACTGCACTATCATTCTTCGGATTTTGATGCTCATAATCCAAGTTTTCGTTTAAAGGTATTCAACAGATCCGCTAGCATCGTGGTACGTCTGACCATCGTTTCATCGCCGATCACCGATTCGATATCGGCTTTGGTCCCGATCAAGGTCACACTCTGATCCGCACAACACATCGCCGTATATAAAAGATCACGGGTGATGCCGCATTTGGCACAAATGGGAATGAAGATATGGGCAAAATGATACAGACCCGCATAATTGACGGGAATGGCATAACCATAGGTCAATTGGTCTAAATGTTCTTGACTGTAAACGGCTCGGCGTTGATCATCAAATAACACCGTCGCTGTCAAGGCATCCGCATCGATGCGTTCGACCGTACCCATATCACCTTTGAACACACCCGCTCCGATCTGACCATTGTCCCCACTGCGCCAAGGTTGAAGCAAACTGTCCACTAACTGCAGCAAGCGATCTTTTTCATGAACAGTGATCATGGCATTAAGGCACTTCGCATGTTCACTATGCCGATTCAATAAGGGTTGCAAGGCACTATTGAAATGATCACTGCCCAAATTGCCACCACGGCGTGCACAGATAGTCTGCACCGCGCTACGCGGGGTTTCAGCATCGAGTCCGTCCACACAGGTACGGATCGCATCCAATGTCGCCAAAAAGACATCGGCACTGCTTTCGGTATGCACCACATGCACATTGCCTTCATCGTTATCGATCGGGTATTGACCATGCAATAACCCATAACAGGCACTTTCGATGTCCGTTGGGATAAATGTAGGATCTGCATCCAGCTTGATCGAGGGCACCACATGGGAAGCGATCATATCTTCGAATACATCACCACAACCGATACTTGGATATTGATGGGTGTCACCGATCAATATCACCCGTGCATGAAGCGGGATCGCATTGAAAAACGCCGACATCGCATCGATGTTCATCAAATGTGCCTGGGTCAAGATATAAACATCCTGTTGACAACGGTTTTCTTTGTTTCGACCATAGCACAATGTGGCTGTATCGGGATCATAATAGCTTTCCAATAAGCGGAAGATGCCAACGGCATCCACATGCAATCCTTGCGATGCGGTTTTAGCACATAAGCCATTGGGGGATGCCACCACACACTCCAATCCTACTTTGGAAAATAATCCCATCCACATCATCACTAATGGCGCTACTGGCGTCGCCACGGCTGAATCGATGCAGACCACTCGTTGGTTTAATGGCAGTTTCAAGGCTTCGATATAAGCTTTGTGATCACGATATGGACTTTCCAATACCATATTGTCCGCCATCTGATTCAAACTTTCACTATCGTTTAATGGTTGTTTGAGTAATTTGACGATCCGTTGTGCCAGACGGACTTCCATTTCAAAAATTATAGGGAACGTATAGACATTATGGCGAACGAACTTGCGTACTAAGACTTTGGTTTCAACCAATTCATTCAATGGTTCAAACAACATTTCTTTATCCACATGGATCAGACTCGCCGCTTGTTGTAACAAATCCTTTTGAGGAATATAAGTATTGCCTTTGACGAAACAGTCCGTAGAAACGACCGCGACCAACGCCGCTTTGAGTCGATTGGGATCATCCGATTCGACACCCATACGTTTGGCCAATGTATCCAGCCGAGTAAAGTTGACATCATCCAGCATTCGGATCAAAGCATACGGATTTTCATGGACCACATCCAATGTGGTCTCACCATAGGATTCCACCAAGCGTTCCACTTGGCTGAATGTAAACCCATACTGCATCAATTCGACAAAAGTAGCATGTTGTTTTTTATATTTTAGTGCCACCGTATATGCCGCCAACGATTTTTTTTGGGTCAAACCAGCAATGGTTTTCATCCCTGGATCCTGACGCAAAATCGCCTTTAACGCATTTTTGCCATATTTATCGATGATGCGATTGGCTGTGAGTTTACCGATCCCTTCGAAACGATTGGAACTCAAATAAGCGCGTAAGCCAAAATACGGATCAAGCGGCAATAGATTGAGCGATTCAAACATAAAACGGATGCCGAAAATCGCATCATTTTCAAAATCGCCTTCCAATTCCACGTCTTGATCGATAACCAAGGGTGCATCGGCTTTGCCAACGATGGTGACCACTTTATTGCCTTGATAACGGCAACGGGCAATGATGGTTTGGTTGTCATGATCATATGAATTGACTGCGATAATCGTTCCATTTAATTTTTCCATAAGTTACCCACTACTCTTTATTTTAACGCAAAATTCGCAGTTTTAGGGGGATGAAATCATAAAAATTTACAATGGTTAGACCATAAAAATGGCCCGGAGCGATATCGATCCGGACCAGGATTGAACCATTATTCACTTTTGGTCAAATAGGCGTCTTCATCCCCTTCATCGTAATAATCCGCTTCCATGCGATCCACTTTGATCAGATGATGGACCAAAAATACACGATAAACGGCATATATCAACAATGCGATGATGATGGTCAGCACCAAAAGAGAAATGATATCGTCCATACTTTCGATCATTGATCCAACCAATCCTTTCCTTTGATCACTTCGACCTTGCTTAAATTGGGATAATCCTGCTGACGCAACACTTCGTAAACACAGATCGCGACACAATTGCTTAGATTCAGTGTACGCTCACTGGCCACCATCGGCAAGCGGGCACAATCGGCCTGATGATCATGGAGTATCGATTTGGGTACTCCAGTACTTTCCTTACCAAAGATCAAATAGATATCTTGATCGCTGTTTTGAAAATCAAAATCAGAAAAAGGATGTTGGCCGTAACGCGTGACAAAGACCATACGTTGGTTAGGATGCGAAGCAGCAAAACTTTCCCAGTTTGGATAGCGGAAGATATGACATTTGAGAATATAATCCATCCCGGCACGACGTAGATGTTTTTCATCCAGTTTGAAACCCAGTGGTTCGATCAAATGCAACGTGGATCCAGTACAGACACAGGTACGGATGATGTTGCCGGTGTTTTGAGGGATTTCAGGTTGATAGAGTACGACATGAATCATGAGATGACCTCTCTTTTTGATAGATAACGGTTTAACCAAAGCAGCAAAGCATGACTTAAACCATAAGTCAAACCGAATGTGACCAAGATCCTTATGACTAGATCCATGAATAAATTCCCTGGAAGCATACGGATCATCCAATCTGTAGATGGATCCAACAACCATAAATCATTGCCAGGAAAAAAGATATGGTGGAAGGTGGTCCAGAATGCATTGAAATCACAAAGGATCATGATGGTCAAACCAATCAATGATCCAAGCAAGACCAGATGAAATGATTTGAAACAAAACGGATATGCTTTTAAATAAAGGGATCGATTGAGAATAAGAACAATGCCAACGGTAACCGTAATCACCCCACAGATGATCATCACCATCGTGGCATGTTGAGCCAGTGATTTGACATCGATCATATGATCGATCTCTTTTTGATTGAATAATTCTCTGGTCGAACCATCGATTATAACGTTGACATGGATATCATCCCGTTTATCCTGAAGATAATCCAATAACGTATCCATTCCGTTTTGATAATCTTGTCTGGATAGACCGGTCGTTTGGTTTAAACCATATTGATCATATTCATGGCTATAAAAAGAACCATTGTAGGCATTGACAAACACACTGAATAACAAAATAAATAGCATCCAGGTGGTCAAACCAATAAATATCGTGAGTTTAGTCCAGATCGGCTTCAATGACACTCACCATCTTTTCCAGTGCCAGATGACGATGGGATACTTTGTTTTTGTCTGTTTCATCCATCACGGCAATACTGTGCTCATACCCATCGGGGATAAAGATCGGATCATAACCAAATCCATGTTCGCCTTCGATTTTGGTATTGATCGATCCCTGCAAAACCTCTTTAACCACATGGTCTTGACCATGAGAATCGATATAAGCCATGGCACAGACAAACTGTGCCCCACGCATTGAATGGTCCAAACCATTCAATGCATCAATGATGGCGTTATTCTTTTGACTATAGGACGTATCATGACCCATGAATCGTGCCGAGTAAATCCCTGGTTTCCCATCCATAGCATCCACACATAATCCACTGTCATCCGCTAATGTCGGGATATGGCAATAATCATAAACAGCTTTGGCTTTGATCAAGGCATTTTCTTCAAATGTCGTTCCGTTTTCTTCGATTTCTTTATCAAACCCGATATCTTTTAACCCGATCACCGTGTAATCGGGAAGCATGGCGGATATCTCATTGATCTTATGGGCATTGCCCGAGGCAATCACTAACTTTTTCATGGCTACGATTATACCCTATACTTTGACTTTCGAACTTGCGGAATATCATGGTTTAACCATAGGGAAAGTGATAGAATAAATCCGCTTTAAAAAAATTAGATAAGGAGAATCCATCATGAGCAAAGTCCGCACACGATTTGCACCCAGTCCCACTGGCTACATGCACATCGGCAATCTGCGTACCGCATTATATGCCTATTTAGTCGCCAAACATGATCACGGGGATTTCATTTTACGGATCGAAGATACCGATCAAGCCCGAGAAGTCGAAGGTGCAAGCGACATCATCTACTCCACCTTGAAAGCCTGCAACCTCATTTATGATGAAGGTCCCGACAAAGATGGTGGAGTTGGACCATATATCCAAAGTGAACGCGTCAAAGTTGGTATTTACAAAGAATATGCATGGAAATTGGTCGAGCTGGGCGGCGCGCATGTTTGCTTTTGCAAAAGCGAAGACATCGAGGCCCAGCGTGAGCTGGCCAATGCGCGCGGCGAATCTTTCCTCTACCATGATCCATGCAAAAATCTAAGCAAAGCAGAGATCCAACAACGTATCGATGCCGGAGAACCGTATGTTATCCGTCAAACCATCGATACCTTTGGTTCGACCAGTTATACTGATGAAGTCTATGGGACGATCACTGTGGACAATAACACCATGGATGAACAGATCTTATTGAAGTCCGATGGTTTTCCCACCTATAACTTCGCCAATGTCATCGATGATCATCTCATGGGCATCACCCATGTGGTCCGTGGCAATGAATATCTCTCTTCCACCCCCAAATACAATCTGATGTATGATGCCTTTGGTTGGAACCAACCCAAATATATCCATTGTCCGCCAGTGATGAAAAATGAACATGAAAAACTAAGCAAACGCAATGGGGATGCATCATTTCAGGATCTGGTCGAAAAAGGCTATTTGCCTCAAGCCATTCTCAACTACATCGCCCTTTTGGGATGGTCGCCGGAAAGCGAACAGGAAATCTATTCTTTGGATGAATTATGCCAAGCATTCAACGTCAAGCATATCGGCACTTCCGGAGCGATCTTCGATATCAACAAACTGACCTGGATGAATGGGGTATACTTGAGAAACATGGATCTGACCAGCTATGAAAAAACCATCGAACCTTGGTTGAACCAAGGAGTCAAGAATCCCAATTATGACCACCATCTAATCGCAGAAATCCTTCACCAACGGGTCAACGTGCTCTCTGAAATCCCCGAAATGGTTGACTTTTTCGATCATTTCCCTGAATTTGACACTTCTTTGTATACCAACAAAAAAATGAAGAGCAACCCGCAAATGGCATTGCCGGTACTGGTCAAATCCAAGCAATTGCTGGAAGATCTGAATGAATGGGATTATGACCATCTGCACGATCTGTTCATGGATCAAGTCGCACAAATGGGTTTGAAAAACGGTCAGGTCATGTTCCCCGTACGCGTTGCCATCAGTGGCAAAGCGTTTACTCCAGGTGGATGTATGGAAATCGCGCATATTTTGGGTAAAGAGGAAACCTTAGCCCGACTGACACGCAGTATAAACCAACTTGAAACAGAGTCCAACCAATAATCCAACCAGTCAATCAAAAAACGACGGCGTCAAACGCTGTCGTTTTTTTGATGAAATCATGTGATTTAAACCATGAAAGATACATCAATCGAACCAATTAAAATGCACACAGGCATTATAGATCCCGTCTTGATCGATATGGGTGGTCGTATAATCCGCAACACGACGGATATTGGCATCGGCATTGCCCATGGCAATACCGATACCCGCCATCTTGAGCATTTCCACATCATTGTTGGAGTCACCAAAGGCAACGGATTCATTCAAACGTAAACCATGGTATTTCATCACTTCATCAATGGCATGCCCCTTGGTAACATTGGCTCCGGTCACTTCGTAACTGGTTTTTAAAATAGTAAAGGTGGAATGGTTCAACCGGGAAGCGATCTGACCGATCAGACGATCATCATTGCAATAAAACAAAACATGGATCAATGGTTGCCATTGATACGGTTTTACGGGTGGGACCATATCATAGAGTCGTTGAAAACGGGATTTGATCTCATCATCATCTTGGTTCAGATCATTGACACAGTCATCCAAACCACAATATCGGGCAGTTAAACCATGTTCTTGAATGAATTGGACCAGCGTATGCAGATCATTGGAATCGATGGGATGGGTGATGATGGTTTGACCATGTTCATCAATGCGTGCTCCACCTAAAGTGATGATCCCATCCATTAATGCTACGACATCCTTAGGTACATTGACCATTTCCGCTTTGGAACGACTTGTGGCAATATAAAGCAGCTTGTTTTTGCTTTTCAAGGTACGTAGCGCATCCATCGTACTTTTGGGTACACTGTGGGTAAAATGAGAATACAGCGTATTGTCGATATCAAAGAAGATTGCTTTTTTCATGGTTCCATTCCCCTTTATGATCAAGACCATTATAAATCATCAAAAAGACCATGATGCATCCGTTTGCACAAACCGATGCATCATGGTCTTATTTCTTGGTTCGACCATCATTCGATCGTGACCAGTTCCACTGCACCATCGATCAATGGCCGATCATAACCACGCTTGGTATATAAGTGCAATATACAATTGGAATCGCCTTCCAGTCGATATGGATTTTTTGAATGATCCATGATGGTCACTTGATGGTTGTGACATCGATTGCAATGGAGTGGATCATCCATATTGGCTTTGATCAGACAGTCCTTCATACTCATCAAACGGATATTGCCTTTGGTTTGATAATAGACCAACGGGGCTTGACCATTGCGTTGGGTATAACCATCGATCAATGCGTAGCTTTGGGATGGATCACATTCAAAGGCGATCATGGGGATCAAGTGATGGCGATGATAAAACTGCAATGCATAGCTATTGGAACATAAGATACCAAATAGACCGATCTGCTGCGTTGAATCATCGATATCCCCAATATATTGAATATAGCGATTGGCTAAAGAATCATCTGTTTTTTCTCCATGGATCAATGGGCCAAGATGGTTCGAATCATCGAATGATTCACTGATGGTATGCAATGTAGGGTGCTTGTGGTTCGAACCATATTTGATATTAACGGCTAATGGTTCGATCATTTGAAGATCAAAATATTCTTTTGGATATTCCTGTAGATCCAGAAAACGTTTATACCCTTTGATGATGGATAGCATGAATCCTTCCACCACTTTGCGTCGGCATTGATTCAATGCCGACATGGTCAAAAAGACAGAATCGCCATGATATTGCACATGACCCAAGACAAACGGTGTCTCTTTCAGCTTGGAAAAACTTTTCATCAATGTATCAGCATTGATCGGTTGATTTTTAGCAGGTTGGATATCGATATCATGGATCGTGCATCGATAAGCACGATCAAATTGATCTTTGATCGATAGATCAATGGTCGAACCATGGATACGCATGGTGATATCCACTTTGATTCGCTTTTGATCCGTATCGATGCGTCTTGCAATAGTGTCAACCAATGCACTGTCACTGGTTTTGACCACGATATCATGCAAACTTACATCAAACTTTCCAGGAATGGTCACCACCATCCCCTTTTGAGCAATTTTGATATGGTTGCCATGATCCAACATTGCGGATACATAGATCCCCACATCCGCCTTGCTATCCAAAACCCGCAATCCATCATGCAAAGCAAGCGTATCGGTCAACGCGATGGTAATACCATTTGCATCCTTACCTACCACCTTACCGATGGAAACACCTTGATGATTGGGTCGAAAAGCAGAGCACAAGGATGCATCGTGGTTTTGATAATAATAGCCGAGTGTAAATCCGCGATTAAACAACAGCCTGAGCATTTGCATATCATTGTTGGACAATGAAAATGATTGATGTTGATCATAAGCCTCGCGCGCTTTAACAAATAGAGAAGTCACTGCATAGACATACGCCGCGGATTTCATTCGCCCTTCGATCTTGACGCTAGTCACCCCATCTTCGATCAAATCCGGCAGTTTCTCGATCAGATTGAGATCTTTCAGACTCATCAAATAGCGTCCATGTTGTTCTGGCAACGCATTGCCATCTTGAAATAGCGTGTAATCATGGCGGCAATTTTGGGCACATTGTCCCCGATTGCCACTGCGAGCGCTGCTATAGGCACTGAGCAGACATTGTCCTGAGTAAGCGGAGCATAGCGCACCATAACCAAACACTTCGATTTCAATGCCTTGCTTGCAACAGGCTTGTACCGTTTCCCGCGTGCATTCTCGTGCCAAAACGACCCGGCTTGCGCCGATGGATTTGGCAAAGCGAACACCCTTTGCATCATGGATATTCATCTGAGTGGAGCAATGTAATGGAAAATCCGGCAATCGATGGTGGATCAAATCAAACAAACCGAGATCCTGGATCAATAATGCATCCACGCCGATCTGATACAAGAAACACGCTTCGGCAAATGCATCCTCCATCTCATCTTCAAACACCAGCGTATTCATGGTCACATACAGTTTGGCTCCATATAAGTGGGCTTTATCCACCGCTTGGATCAGTTGATCATGATCAAAATTCGTTGCATACGCTCGAGCGCCGAAGTTCTTTCCGGCGCAATAGATCGCATCGGCGCCGGCAGCTAAAGCGGCATCCAATGATTCCATGGAACCAGCTGGTGCAAGTATTTCTATTGATGGCATAGGGCATCTCCATTGGCTTGAGCGATCACGGTGGCTAAACCACCCAATGATGTTTCTTTTAATTCCTTGGGCAACATGCTTCCCGTATAGCGCATGGTATCGATCACCGCATCAAAACTGACTTTGTTTTGACGCAAAGAAACAATGTTACGGGCTAACAATGAGGCATCCAGGGCACGTAAAATAGCTTGGGAATTACGTTCGATACAGGGGATGATCACATATCCACCTACGGGATCACAGGTTAGACCCAGATGATGTTCCATGGCGATCTCGGCACTGGTTTCGACCATACGATTGTTACCGCCCAACATCGCCGTGTATCCGGCGGCAGCCATCGCACATGCCACGCCGATCTCGGCCTGGCAACCGCCGATGGCACCGGATACCGATGCATTCTCACGGGCGATGTTGCCGAATAATCCGGCAACTTTCAACCCATGGATAACGGTGGTTCTTTCCATTTTCAAATCATGGATCGCATACATCACTAAAGCCGCCATCACGCCACATGAACCTAACGTCGGTGCGGTGACGACTTCTTGTCCATCGGCATTTTCTTCCGCTGCGGCAAAGGCATAAGCCATGAGTTTAAGATCCACAGCTTCCTTGGGATCAGTGCACTTCATGGCTTTATCATACAGTCCCATGGCACATCGATTGACCCTGAGTTCACCCCGCAGATAACCCGTCTTGGTCAGACCACGATGCACGGATGCCAGCATGGCATCCAGTGCATCGTTTAAAGCAGGATCGAGATCGGATTCGACAGAATCGATATAATCCAAATAATGCCATCTTTTTTTTTCACAGATGGTATTGATCGCATTGAGTGTGGTTTGATCATAGATATCCTGTTCATTGAATTCGGGATGTTCGGCTACTTCAAACGCACCACCGCCAATGGAATAAATATGCCAAATGGTATGACCATCATCCGTCAATGCATCCAGTATAAAACCATGCGGATACGGTTGATCCCATTCCAATTGAAAATCCACCGGACAATCCAATGGTTTGAAACAACAACGGATGATATCGTCACTGTAATGGCCTTTACCGGTCAATGCCAATGAACCAACCAACGTTGCATGAATGGAATAAATCGGTGAAACATGCATTTTGAAACATTCGCAAGCCCGTTTCAATGCCAGGGTATGACTGGAACTTGGACCGGGGCCGATGCGATAGATCGTGGCGATGGATTTCATAGTAATTCCTCTTTGAGCTTAAGTAACATCACTTCAAAACCGAAATTGGGCTCGATCCGTCCTTGTTTGATGGATTGATCCAAATCCGCCAGTAAACCGATCACGGTATCGGCTTTTGAAACCGTGAGGTGATTGAGTATTTTCGACGCATAAAAGATGCGGCCTTTTTTGATATGCAGATTGTCTGCGATGGTTGCATCATCCATATCCAGATCACGCAATACCAATACTTGATAATAAAAACGAAAATTGGTCGCCAATAATGCCACCAGGGCAACCGCTTGGTTGCCCTGGCGGATCAGATCACGATAAATGGATATGGCTTTGGCAAAATCACGGGAAACAATGGCATCACTTAACGCATAGGCACTGCTTTCTAAGGGTGGTGATATCAAGGTATTGATTTCATCAACCGTATGGATTTGACCATACAGTGATAATTTATCCAACTCTTTGGCAATGGTATAACCATCGTTAGCAAGTCGAGTCAGTAAAGCTTCTTTTAACGGTTGGGAAAGATGGATCCCTTTTTGTTTGAGCATGGTAGCGACCATCTTTGCTTTTCCAATATCATCCACACTGTCCAAGCGGATGATATTGGAATATTTAAGGATGGTTTTGACCATGGCTTTCCGTTGATCGATCCCTGGTTTCAATACAAAGATCAAGCTGATATCGTAATCGGGATGCTGGTAATAACTTTCCAAACGTTGATTGCCTTGCTCATCCTTGGTATTGACAAATAAGGGATTGGTCACGACCACGATCTTTTTGGATGAAAACAAGGATACAGTACTGACCGCTTCCATGACATCATCGATGGTCAATGCCATGGTCAACCCATCATAATATTCCACATCCGCTTCATCATGATTTTCATCATTCAGACATTGATGGAGTGCTTGTTCGATCAAATAATCATCATCACCGATCAGTACATGATTCATGGTTATCATTATACATCAACTCCAATAGACATCATATTGTCCGCTTGAAGTCCATACCATGGTCAAACCATGGAAGAAATGGAATTGGATATCCCCATCGCTATAGGTATTGAGTTGCAGTATTTTATTCTTTTTAGCGATCTGTTGCACCGTTTCACTGGGATGTCCGTAATAAGCCGGAGAACCGGCTGAATAAACGATATAACGGGGTTTTATGGTTTGGATCAATGCTTCACTGTTACCTGTAGCTGAACCATGATGACTGGCTTTGAAAATATCTACATTCAAATCCAGATCGGTGAATATATCCGCTTCAACGCAAGCGGATATATCACCAGGAAGCAATATGGTTTGACCATCGACTTCAAATAAAAGCACCAGTGAATTATCGTTGGCATTATCATATCCACCTTGATTAAGATTGGTGACATAAATGGTATTGATCTGCATCGTATCAAATGGTGCTTCGATGCATTGATCCACGTGAAAGTCATCCATAATGGCTTCTTTATTATCACTGTGGTCGGCATCATCATGGGTGATGATCAATGCATCGATATGACGGATCCCATAACCATGAAGGGCTGTGATCAGATCATCATACGCACTGGCTTTACCGGTATCCACTAGGATCACCGTTTGATTGAAGGCATCCTTGATCAGTGTAGCATCCCCTTGTCCCACATTGATGCAATACAATGATGCCGTTGGTTGAAACCATCCATCAAACGTGAATAATAGATAAAAGCCCACCATCAGCAAATGGTGATATTTCATCTTTTTAAATAAACCATAAATCGAAAGATAAAGGATCAATCCATACCCTAACGGCGATCCATAAAGGATCAATCCATCATTGAACCGAGATAAAAACGAATGATCGATCCCATTACCATTGATGATATTGATGATATCCATGATAAAAACCAGGGCAGTGATGATACGAGTCATCTTAAACGATGCGATGGATAACAGATTGACCTGATGCAACGTGAACCCTTGAATAAACAAACTTAATAGCATGGATTTGGATCGATCCAGTTTCATCATCAAAGAAAACCACGAAAATAAAAACGGAAAGAGAAAACCGATCGATGTGGCATAACCATTGGATACCACTAACCATAAAAGAATCGAAACCGAAAACCGATGGACGCGATCTAGTTTGAATCGAGATATAAGAATACGGATGAGTTGGCGGATCAATACGAAGGAAAAACCAAAAGATACTCCACAAGATAGCATCAAAACCAATTGAATGATCTGACAATAACGATCCCTTAAACAAAAGGATAATAAACGGATCAATCCATGGATCAACGTAATGTAAACATAAGACGATGCAAATAACCATAATGTATCTTGGTCTTGGTTGAACCATAACACATTGATCAATGCCCTTCCTTTTTCTATCCCCAACCAATGGATCAAACCTTGTTGGATCAAACCTTGAATCGAGATGGTTTGACCATCGAAACGGATCGTGGGATCAAAAACTGATCCTACGATCCGTTTCTTTTGATTATAGGTCGATGCATCAAATCCATAAAATGAAGAGGTTGTCTGCATTGGGGTCAATTCACCACTGATGGATAAACGAGAACCGATCGGATAAAAATCATCCGTAATGACATAGTAATGCCCATATTCCCCTTTGACCAATACACTGGATGCATGGATCGATACGACTGTGGTCAGATCATGGTCAAGCTGAATGGTTTGATTCAATGATGGCTGTGGTCGAAACCATAAGCCAACGATCACCCAACATAAAATGATCCAGCCCATCTTTCGATAAAAAAGATAAATACATCCAATGATCCATACCACGGCATAGGCATGGCAATGGACCATACACAGTAAAACAGTGATCAATACCATTGGATAAAGACCGGTATCCAATTGTTGGATAAACGACCTTTTCAAAGACATATCCGATCCTTCAATGGTTCAAATTTGCCTTCTTTGATCCCGGGTACTTCCATCAATTGTTCAATGGTTTGAAATAGTCCATTGGTTTGACGATAGTCGATGATCGCTTGTGCGGTGGTTTCACCAATTCCAGGTAATTGCATCAATGTTTCCAAATCTGCGGTATTGATCGATATTTTTGTAGTTTCGACCACACATGGAAGCGTGATGTAATCCCCATGGGATAGGATCATGGATGGATTTAGAGCAGATAGATCATAATTTGGATCTGAAAAATCTATGATTTCATCCAATGTGGTATATGCATCCACACGTTTTTGAATGATATCACCATTGCATGGTGCAATGGTGATATCGATGGTTTTGCGATTCAAACCACTGGTCGAGATCGGTGTGAATGTGACTAATGTCAATGCAATGGTCAAACCAATGATGAATAGATATCCCATAATAAAACACCCTTCATCTCATTAAGAGACGAAGGGCGATGGTTTTGCCAATCAATTATTTGATTTTTTTGATCTTGACTTGATAAGGTGTGTCAACATTCACGGTGACTACATCATTGACTTTATGTTCCAAAATCGCCGCAGCTAACGGTGTTTGGTTGCTCAGTTTACCGTTTAACGGATCCGCTTCGACACTACCGACGATACTGTAAGTGTATTCACTTTGGGTATCCATTTCTTCCACAGTAACCGTGCTACCGATACGCACGATCTTGGCGCCTTTTTGCTTTTCATCGATCAACTCGACATGCTTGAGCATGTTTTCCAATTGTTTGATGCGCTCTTCGATATGCGCCTGTTTGTCACGGGCGGCATCGTAGTCCGCATTTTCACTCAAGTCACCCTGGGCACGGGCTTCTTTCAGCTCTTCGATGACATGGGCACGTTCGACGTGAACGAGATTATCATATTCTTTCTGAAGATCAGCCAGACCTTCGGCAGTGACATAAATCTTTTCATCCTGGTTTGTATTGACACTCATGGGTTACTCTCCTTTGTTTTGCGCGATTATTTTAGCATAGCTCTTTGCATTATGGGTATGGATTGCAATGGTTTCAACCATCAATATTGTGATTAGTGAACAGCATCGAGCAAATGGGAACCGACTTTTCG
>CALVCY010000094.1 GCA_944326175.1 uncultured Erysipelotrichaceae bacterium | reverse complement strand
TGGTCTTTGCGATATATCCCAATAGTCGTTTCAATGTATGGATGCGAAACTTCTTTTTATTCAAGCAACGCACCTCCCATCTGCGATTCATAGATCTGCTTATATAGCGGACAGGTGTGGATCAAGGAGGTGTGATCGCCTTTAGCAATCACCTTCCCTTGATCCATCACTAAAATAAGATCCGCATGCATGATGGCCGAAACACGTTGAGCCACGATGATCTTGGTTACACCACTTAATTCACTGGATAATGCCTGCCTTAAACGGGCATCGGTGGCATAATCCAATGCTGAACTGGAATCATCTAGAATCAAAAATGGTGGATCATTCAAAAATGCACGGGATAAAAGGATACGTTGGCGTTGACCACCGGAAACATTGGTACCTCGGGTAGATAAACGGGTTTGAAGACCATTGGGTAATTCTTCAATGAATTCCTTGGCTTGTGCCAATGTGATGGCTTTGGTCAAACTCTGTGGATCACTGGTTCGACCAAAGGTGATATTATCGCCTATGGTTGACGCATAGAGAAAATCATGTTGGAAGACCATCCCAAACGATTGACGGTATTGCGTTTCATCCAACGCTTGGATGGGTTGACCATCAAGATAAATGGTCCCACTATCGACATCATAGAATCGTAGTAATAATTTGATCAACGTGCTTTTCCCACATCCAATGGGACCGATGATCCCCAATGTTTGACCATGGTCCAAACCAAAACTAACATCATGGATATCATCCAATTGACCATGATAAGAGAAAGACACATGATCAAAACAGATCGCATGCGCATCATGGGGTTGCTTTAAAAGATCGATATGATCCAATGCAATGGATTCATTCAATATCCCTTCGATCCGCTTCGCACTGGCGATTCCCTTACTGCCCATGACAAACATGCGGGATACGGTCATCAAGGCATTGGAGATCGTGGTGAAATACGACAAGAATGCCATGATCTGACCCACTTGAGAAACCCCGATATTGACCCGATACGCACCAAGCAAAATCACTCCAACTAAGGAAATATTGATGCATAGATTCATGATGGGATTGATGGTGGCCATGGTCCGATTGGCTTTGGTTTCCATATCGACCACGCCTTGGTTGACACCATCGAACCGTTTGAGTTGATCATCTTCCTTGCTTAGTGCTTTGATCACGCGGATGCCTTGGCAATTTTCACGCACGACCTGGGTCATGCGATCGACACTGGCTTGGACTTTGGTAAACAAGGGGATCCCATGGGTAGCACGAAAATAGACCAACGCGACCATAAAGGGCAATATAGAAATCAATACCAGTGTTAAAACCGGTTCCATGGTCAATGTCATGATGATCCCCCCAAAAAGTAATATGGGGGATTTGATGCCCATGCGTTGCATGAACGTTAACATTTGATGGACATTATAAGTATCATTGGTCAATCGGGATTCCAGGGAAGGGATGGTATAATCATCGACCTTTTTACAAGAAAGATGGATGGTACGATCAAACAAATCATGGCGGATCTTACGGGTGATCTTGCGCGATACCGCAGAGGCATTGCGATTGGCCACGACATTGAAGATATACGCTAATATCGAACAGATCACCATGAAAATACCAGCGAGTAATATGGAACGGATGCTTTGGGTGGGGATGATATCATCCACGATCACTGAAAGCATATAAGGAATGAATAGTTCCATGATACAGCCGATGGTTTTGACCATGATCCCCCAACTCATTTGTTTGCCATGGGGTTTGATGTAAGACCATAACATATGCATATTGATTAGCTAGCTAATAGTTTACACCAAAAATCTGGGGAATATCGATGGTCAAACCATCCATATTCCCCAGATACTTTTCATATTTTCAGTTGATCTTCGATACGATCACCAATAATAGGATCACCACGACACATAACGCAAGCAATAGTGGCATGGTCAGATCATTGAAAAAGATGAACATGAATCCCATGATCAAAATGGCAAGGATCCATAATGTCTTTTTCAAAAGTGACATTTCTTTAAATGACATGGTTAAACCATCCTACAACAATGGTTGAGGATCGACATACCATACCCCTAGTGCATCTGCGACGGCTTTATTGGTATATTGACCGTTATATGTGTTTAGACCATTTAAGAACCCTTCATCCCTGCGTAATGCGCCCAATCCTTGATCCGCCAATTTGAGGATATAGGGCAATGTAGCATTGCTTAACGCAATGGTACTGGTTCTTGGGACTGCACCGGGCATATTGGCGACGGAATAATGGTTGACACCATATTTCGTGAAAGTGGGATGATCATGATCCGTAGTATGATCACAGGTTTCGATACAACCACCCTGATCAATGGAGACATCCACGATGGCACTGCCGGGTTTCATGGTTTGGACCATGGCATCACTGACCAATTTCGGTGTTTTCGCACCGGGCAATAATACTGCACCGATGACTAGATCTGCATCTTTGATGGCTTGGGCAATATTGTATGGTGTGGAATAAATGGTATGGATCTGACCATTAGTCAATTCATCGATCTGAGCCATACGTTGTGGGGAACGTTCGAATAATTCGACATTGGCACCTAACCCATTGGCCATACGTGCGGCTTCAAAGCCGACGGTACCACCACCTAAAACCATGACATTGGCCGGCCGAACGCCAGGTACTCCACCCAATAGGACCCCACTGCCACCATTGGCTTTCTGCAACATCCAGGCACCCACCTGTACGGCCATCCGACCGGCCACCTGGCTCATGGGGGTCAACAAGGGTAATCCACCTTTGGTATCCGTAACGGTTTCATAGGCAATGGAAGTCGTTCCGGATTCGATCAATGCTTTAGCAAAGGGTTCATTGGCGGCGATGTGCAGATAAGTAAAGACCATTTGATCGCCACGTAAGTAGTGATATTCGCTTTCTAAGTATTCTTTGACTTTGACGATCAGATCGGCTTTGGCAAAGACAGTGTCTTTATC
>CALVCY010000093.1 GCA_944326175.1 uncultured Erysipelotrichaceae bacterium | reverse complement strand
TTGTGATGATCTTTTTGATCATCATCCATGGATGGTGTGGTTTGACCAAACGCAATGTACACATTTCCCGATTAAAGAAGTGAGAAATAAGTATCAGGGTCTGCAATACGGTGCCAAGCACCGTTGCCAATGCTGCCCCAAACATACCCATATCCAGTGGAAAGCAGAAGAACCAGTCTCCAAATACATTCAGACATCCACCAATGATCACAGTTTTCATCGCCAATGACGGTGCCCCGTCATTGCGGATAAAAGCCGCTAGAAAAGAAGAAAAGGTAAACGCAGGAATACCGAGAATGATCAAATTCCCATATTCCATCGCATAGGGCAGTGTGGAAGAATCCGAACCAAATAATGTAAAGATCTGTTTGCTCAACGGAAAACAGATCATCCATAAAAGAAGGGTGATGATACTCATCATGATAAAGGCTACAGTAAAGTATTCATTGCCTTTGGTCTGATCACCTTCTGCTTTGGTATGGGTACACAATACCGATCCGCCAATACCGCAAAGTATGGCAAAAACTGCTGTTACACCAAACAAGGGATTAATGGCAGCAATGGCTGCTGTACCCAATGGTCCAACCGATTGACCAATAGCGATCGTATCCACAAAACTGTAGATGGATACCACCACTGCGCTACCCAAGGATGCAATAAGAAAACGTCGATAGAGTTGTGAAATGTCTGCTGTCAGAAAGTTCATATCCCCTCCACTTGAAAACGCCGCAATTGTCCGGCGTTTTCTTTCATTATTACGAAGGGTATTCTATCGGATAGAAATTTAAAGTCAACGGTTTACTGTTTTATACACACAAGGGTCTTTCAAAGCTTTGGAAACAATTTCTTTGTTTCCATATAATTCGATTAATTCTCTAGATGTCAAGTACCTTAAATGTTATCGTCCTGTGGAATTAATCAAACCATGTTTTGCTTACAAACATACTATCTTTTTCCGTATAGTTCAGAAAAAAGGCCACAGATCATGCTACTAAACAGAATTTTAAAGGTAAGACTAGCTCGCCAATTCTCGATTTGAGTTAGTAGCGTCAAGACCGATATCCAGTCCTTTCAAATCCAATTAGGCTTTCATTCCTCAACCATCATGCTTTCCTTTGGAAACACAAAACATAATGATCCCACCCACAATGCTTGCTGTACCACCTATAGCATTCCTAAAATTTTCGTTTCTTTCTCGTCTGCAATTTTCACATAGCTTGTGTTTGTTCGTGCTTACAAGCTCGCGTCCACATTTTTTACAATAACGAATTTCTTTATCTTTTTTATTGTCCATAAGATTTAACTCCGATATGTTCTATTTCTGCATTCAACAAATTACCTACTGAATAATCAATTTGTGCCTTTGGATCAAAGGTCGTAATCCTATCGGCAATATCAGAAAATTGATTAACTAGTTCGTCCTGTTTTTTAGAAGAATTCTCATGGAGTAACAACAATGTATCTCGCTCATTAAGATTATTTTCCAAAATGAAGGATTTGAATTCCTCTAAGCATTCTTTACATGCGTCGTATTCTCCCAATATCGCATATCCTTCACACTCGTTCTGTACAGAATCAGTAATGTAAACAAGTGCCTGAAATGCGTCAATTGCCTTCCTACTGATGTCTTTTGCTCCATTTATATCAAGTAACATCTGGAAGTCGGATTTTTGGGAGTGTTCAGTGATATAGTACATATTCTGAGCAAAATTTCGCATCAAGATTCGCTTTGCGTCTGTCGCACTATGTATAACGTCTAGCATTGCTACTGCTCTCAGCCTTGCATCCTGAATCATCCTAGCCTGCATTAGTTTATCCCTTGCTCCTTCTGCCTTAGCAAGACGATCATTTTGAAGTTCTACATGGATTTCTCTAATTGCATTACCAACATATTCTATTTCATTAAGAATCTTGGCCATTACGGCATGCGTTGATAAATTGTTTAAGGATTGTGTGATATCAGGTGAAAAATCAATTTCCTCAAGTCGCACCTGTTTAACAAATCCATTTGAATCACTAATTGTTGGCAGTATTTCCCCCGCCTTATCGACGGTAAATCGAAAGATTCCTTTATCAATTAGATCCTTAACGTATGAATCCATCTTGGCAATCATGATATGATCATTTTTTGCCATGTTTCCAATTACTTCAGCAATCGCAGGAAGCTCTATTTTGATATTCTCCCATTTACCAAAATACCGGATAAGATTTCTATTATCTTCATATGAGATAATCCTTAGCTCACCGCGATTCGGCACCCAATCCTCAATTTCATATTCAAAACTCGGAACAATCTCATATTTGTCTTGCTCACTGATTGGCCTATTTGGATTGTCACTTTGAAATCCGCAATAGGGACATTGCGTAGCTCTATCAGAAATTTTCGTTCCACATTCCGGACATAATATAGTACTCATTGTTTTCAACCTTTCCTTAAGAAGTATCAGATGTATCCATTGATCATAATGAAGAACTACGCAAAGGCAGACTGAATTAACAATATTAATGAGTAAATTGTCCAACTCTGAAACGTTGCTTCAATGCGATTTTATCTGTGTTCCACGATTATGTGCCCCAATAAGTACAATTATCATGAAACAATTATTATCATCAAATGAAATTTTCATTACACTCCACGTTACGCCCATTATAGTTCTATCAGTGTTAGTGTTATGTCTAAATCGTCATAATATTTGCATTCCTAATTACAAATAATAAACATTATGACTAAGCAAAAATAAACCAAATCCAAACATACGCTATTTCAGATTCTGAAAATACTCAGTCAAAGAATTCGCACATTTTGTAAAAGGATGTCCTGGTTGTGACATAAAAACCTGACCATCGCAATTTTGCCATATTACTATGTCATCGATATTAGTTTCTTCGACAACATACAAGCATTTCCCATCTACTCCAAAGCAATCACGATTCGCAAGTGTAACATCCACAACATTCAATCTTTTTGAATCACAAATTCCTGTCATTTCATGACCATTAAATGACGCCACTCCAAATTCATTCAAATAATCACGATAATCATCAGCAAATCTACAATTCAATACACTTTCGGCCGACTTAATTGCAGAGTCATCCGTGCCGCTCTTAAAATAAAGAAACGGTTGTTTCCGAATATATGATATCAACTCACTCATTTCATCCTCCTACCATAGTTGCTAACGATTTCCAATAATCCTGTCGTATGTTATTCCACTCAGCACTACTAGATGGATTATCGGACATATTGCTATTGTCATAATGCCAAATCTTATGATTACCACCCTGACGATGTTCTGCTCGAGTCAAAATTGCAATCGGCGAATCAGAAGTTTGACCCAAATGATGAAGTTCATAAGGTATGCCGTCACCATCCAAAGGAGCCAGTCCTTCCAGCATCCTCTGCAAATTCGTCCTACCCGATTCATCAATATAATCCAAGTCAATATCTCGAATAAGACTCAAAGCTCCGTTCACATTTGAACTTCTGACGTTGGCCGATTTTAATATTGCATATTGGTCCATATTATTGATGTTTTTAATCACATTAAGCGACCATTGAGTTTCCCTTTGAATTTGTGCTGCTTGATTCATTGTTAATCCATGCAATGAAGCGCCATATAAACCAATAGCTTCGTCAAATCCACCAGCTATCGCACCACCTATCGCACCCCATTTAAAGGCTTCAGAAGCAGCAATAGCACTCGATTCAATTGCTTTATCAAAATTGCCGGTTTGTATATATTCAATAATCCCTGCAGATACTCCGGTAATTACCGATCCACTGGCAGCGGCTATTGCACCACTTTTAGCAGAAAAAGCAAAAATCATACTAACTGCCGGAATTGAGGCTGTAGCAGAAGAGACAGTAACGCATACAAGTATGATCCCTGATCCAATCATCACATTTTCAAGCACCGAGTTCCAATAGGTATCTTGTATTGTCTCCATTTGTTCTACAACTGTGGAGCCATCATCCCCGACAGTAAAAACATATTTTTTGCCTTCGAACAAATTATTTAACTCATCTAATGTATAGCCAAAATAAATATTATTTGATGAATTATATGCCAGTTCCGTGATGTACTCTTCAGACAAAAATCTCACATCAACATTTTCGATAAATAATGATTCATCCAACTCAGTGACGAGATTCACATAAACCTGGTCTTCTACCATTTGGAGTGTAACAGGATCACTTAGTGACCCGATTTCTAGAACTTGTTCATTATTTGGGATGACAGTTTCTGATGGATTTTCAACAAAATCAACAGGTGCTGTATCAACGGTAGCACTATGAATTGACAAACTTGACTCAGAACATCCACACAAAATGAGTACCAATGCCAAAAATGCGTTAACTATCCTTTTCATCATTATTCACTCCTAATGCTTCAGTATCTTCAGTCAAATCATGGTCCTGCTCATTATCAAGTGATTTAGGTTTTATAGCGGCCACATACCGATTTCTATTTAAGCGCCAAAGGTACATGCCGACAAAGACAGCCACAAGAATGACTCCAACGATCATAAGAGGCACAAGAACAGAATTAACAGATTTGTCATTTTGATCGTTTTCAACCAATGTTGATACAACGTTTTTTATAGGATCACTTGTTCCATTAGAATCAGCTGAAGATTCGGGTGTTACAGACTCAACATCGTCCGATGTTGTTAATACCGTGATATTCCCCTCATTATCAATT
Source organism: uncultured Erysipelotrichaceae bacterium (assembly GCA_944326175.1). The sequence continues at coordinate 10,439 of CALVCY010000093.1, read as the reverse complement.
GATGCACCGTTTGAAATAAGATCGTTAATCTCAGGAATCGAAAGACCGGTGGTTATATATGCTTTTAAAACAGGATTGGAACCAACATATATTTTTTTTACTGTAAATTGTCCAGTATACTGATTCGTCACAGTAACGGTATAAATACCCTCATCTGTATATTCTTCTCCATCTTTAGCCGGCCCGTTAAACCGAATATCTTCAACCAATTGATCTCCATTTTCAGTCAAAACTTCTCGTTGAACATTGACATTAAGATATCGCGATTTTGCCAAATCCAACTTAAATCCATTCTCTGTTAACGAACTATTCGACAATTCATTCCCAGTACTCAGATCAAAAGGAAAAATCATACAATTTCCATTTCGTACCGCAAATTCGAAATATATCCGATAATGCTCGACTTTCCCAAAGATTCCGTCTTCGGTTATCTGATAATCTAATGCAACCTCATAATCACCTTCTTCAAACAACTGAACACGGGTATCGGCATCGACAGAAGCGTTCGCTACAAGATAATCCGTATAGATCTGAGGTTCAGATTTTACATTGTTATGATCTGTATATCGGATAATGAGCGTACCCATTCCGAAATCCAGACGTGGCGTTTCAAAATGTTCATCGTACGCATCGGAGTCATCAGTAATATGCAGATCTTCGCTTCCGTTCAATTGGTTGATATCCTGATTTAACCGAAACCACAATGTTACGACATCATCCGCATTTTTAAGGAATGTTATCTTTTCGTTATCAACTTCATCCGTATAACCACTGACGAAAAAATGACCGAGATCCCATCCATAATGTAAGTCATCTTTAACCACCGTTTCAGCAGATGAATATCCATTCTCTGAAACTTTCAATTTTGACCCAAGATTATACCTTTCGGTATCTTCATATAAAACTGTATTATCCTTATTGATAGCGTAAAATTCATAAACTTCAACTATGTCCTGATAGTTATATTTATCCGTATTGAAGAATAAAAAGTTACTTTCCTCGGTTCGGATACCGATTTTATACGCAACAATAACGCGATAATAGCAGCCATTGATCAATTGAATATCACTGGTCGTATATATCGGAACTGTTTGAATCGGAACTTCCTCAAAAGCATTGTTAACTTCATATTCGGTAATCCAATTGATTCGATCGTTTGATGCCTGGACTACAATTGTTCCTTTTCCGACTTCATCGTTTAAACCAATGTCATCGATTTCTTTTGCGTTATCATCAACCACATGAAAATCATCAACATCAGCATTTAATAAGGTATCGCCATAGTTGTATGCGAATACAAGGTTGCCCTCTTCAACTTCATACAACGGTAAATCGTCTATGGTACTGATATTGGCAATTTTCCCATTTACCGTAAATTTGCCATATGTATTCGAATCATCGACCGCATTGAAAGTATCCTTTTCAGAATAGTTATAATTATCTTTATCTCCGGTTTGATAGATTTTTCCCAATACAACGGAATCCGTTTCATCTTCCGCTTTTAAATCGCAAATTCTAAAAGGTACTACCGAAAAAGCAAGGCTAATGCTCAGAAATTTAATCAGAAAATTGCGTTGGATAAACGTTTTCATATTCAATCTCCATTGAATTATTTGATTAAAGTATAAACCCTGAATTATTCATGAAGCAGTAAATTTTAGCAATATCAGGCGTGATCGTAAATTCCTTCCAAATGAAAGAAACAGTGAAAACGGGATTTCTCCCGATTTCACCAATTCAATTACCCATTTAGAATGCTATTGCTCTTCGCTCAGATTCATGGTAATGGTCTGATCATCCAATTCATAAGTATCACCGTCATAGTCAAATCTGAATTCTACATCAGTAATGGTGTCAGGACTGATCCCATTGGCAGTGAGATCTTCACCATCAACCGAGAATTCCATGATTCCAAACAATCCTGGTTTCACTTCAACACTACCAAAGACGGTATCCATCATATAACCGTTAATGGACAAGGAATCATAATCAACCATAGTATGGATGGTTTCACCGCTTTTATTGTTGACCAAAAACATCAAATGAGTGCTTTCAAGAATATCGTCTTCATTGACCATTCCTTTGTAGATCAGATCAATAGCATCATCACTATATACAATGGTTCCATCACCGTCATAACCGGTATCACCATTGGGATTGGTAATGATCAGATCACCGGTGGGACCGGTTTCATCATAATCCATATTCTCCGTACCAACAGTTACGGTAATGGTTGAAGGATTATTGGTCAAACCATAGTAAGGCAATAGCAATTCATTAACCACGTTGTCCAGTGTCATGGTCAATACCCCGACTTTTCCTGGATTGACTGTCGTAGTTGTCCATGTACCATCATGAGCACACACATCATTGAAATAGATATTACGTAACGATACCTTAACCGGTTGGTTCGTGGTATTTACCGCTTCCAGTGTGAGTCCTTTTTCACCATCGGGATTGGTTATGATTACTTCGGATTGAATAGTTACCCCATTGATTTCCATAACAGTCTGATTATTGACATAATCGATGGTATAACCATATTTATTCTGGATACCTGCACTTTGGATATTTTCCACATATCCTTTGGTTTCAATCACCCCGTCATCCGCACTGGTTGAAATTTGAATCGGACCAGTATAGATAGAATTGTAATCTTCATCCGAGATATCAAATCCCACCTGCATCTGTTTGATCGTGTAAATGCCATAAAGCATCAGATTGTCATAAGAAAAATTCATAGCTTCATTGGCTACTTTATCCGGTTCTACATCTACATTGACATACCCATCCTCAACCATGTATCCATTTACCGAATTGACACTGTATCCAATCGAACCTGCAACAAAATTCACCGGAATCTCACTGCTGTTTTCAAACGTGAGCATCAAATCCACACCATAGTTGCCATACACCAGTTCGTTAGCCGTGATCTTGATTCCATCCTGATCATATAGCACAGTTGGTTCAATCGTAGTACTACGATCAAGTTCATCCACTGATGCCTCCACAACAACCGGTGTTGATTCATTGGTTTCAACCACAGTCGTACTTGATTGATTCGAAGGCGTAGAAGCACATCCGATGCTGATCGCGATCAGCAACCCACTGAGCAATACAAACAATTTTTTCATAGTCATGTCCTTTCGTTTCATGACCATAGTTTAATCTGACGATTCATTATTATGGTTTTCGCAATGTATCAATCAAATCAATCTTAAAATTAGGATCTTCCGTACACCGATTGTATGCATCGATCCGTTGTTTCAATTGAGTAAAAACCTTTAATCGATCCGTGCAGTACTCCATCACCTGAAGTGAATAGTCTCTCAGTTGCTGAGCCAAAAGGAAAAAGGAGAGATTATTCCGATACGACAACGCACGATTTAACGCCTCCATGAGCCATTGAAGCGCACCATCTGCATCATTTGCTTCCATTAGCATATTTGCCGATGGAATCATGATAGTATCGATATAAGCGCGATCACATTCCAGTATCGCTTTGCCAACCTTAGCTGCTTTATCGATACATTGCCTGGTTCGAAGAGGGTCCCGATCAATCAAAGCTTGATACCACCCACAGACCAACAGAAAATGCATGGCTTCATAGCAATCCGGCTGAAGATAAATGTCGATCAGCTGTTGGCATTCGTTGATCAAATCTTTTAAGACGTATTCGTCCATATCACCGGAACGCATCATGATGGTGATTTGCGATAGCGTATTATTGATGTAAAGACATAATCGATCAGTCGAAATATATGATCTGGTTAATTGTCGAACATGATTGATTGCTTGAATCAATTTCAACAGGATTTGATGCTCCTGCGCTGTTTGTGTATCATAATGACCATTCAGCAACGCATCCTGGTAATGCCCATAAATATCCCAATATAAAGCTACGCAAAAACAATCATTGCTTTGTTGACTGACGTGTTTCGCCTGGTTGAGCCATTCCACAGCTTCATTGTTAGAATCCAAATCCAATTTGGTCAGGACCATTAATCGATATATTTCCATCAAACAGCGATAATCCATTGCTGTAGAAGGTTGGAAATGCGAGATGGCGAATTGTCCGAGTTCAAGAATCGAATCAATACGATCCTGTGGTAAAACCATCAGCACCTGATAGATTAAGTTAAAGTAGTTATCATCACTTATGGTTAAACCATACCGTCTTAATCGATCCAATATACCCAGAACCGTTTCAATCAAATATTGTTTTAATTTTTCCTTTCCAAAGGTTTGAATTCGGTATTGATCAACCGGGGACAATGATTGCTCTGCGTCCTGTTTCAGTGGGGACGACCTGAAACGAGACAATTCATTTGCAAAATAATGATAGACTTTCTCTGATACACAATGGCAAAGTTGGTTCATCTGGCGAAGCATTGCTTCCTGAATCAACCGATGCATCTGCACCATATCTTCATCAATTTCTAACCACCCGTCTAAAATCAAATCGTTGATATCATCTTTAGTTTCCAATTGATTGATCGCCTGCACATCCCGGATATCGATCCCCATTTGACATACGCTGCATACGGTCGCTAAAACAGCACGTTGCTTCTGCGTTAAATTTAAAAATTGAAACAGTGTATCCAGGATTTCAGCAATTTTGACTCGCATGATCTGCTCATCTTTTTCGTATGTCACTTTTTCCGCAGCAATCTCACTCAATGAAGAACGGCCGATCGACTCGGCTGCCTCATGAACACTAATATGCGCATTGGCAATAAGCTTTGCGATCAACTCGATCAACAAGGTATGCGACTGACATTGACAAACGATTCGAGTGAAATCCTCGATTTCATCGGATTGGATCGGCTTCCCAAGATTTGCTTCAAATACAGCCCTCAACGAGCGCAAATCATCAATAGGCAAAATAGGAAGGCGAATGAATGCATTCGATTCGATATTTTTTCGTGATATCAAGATAAGTTGGATATTCGTATGAATTAACCAATCCAACTCATTCAATGATCCATCAAAATCATCAATGACAATCAATGCACGTTGATCCGCAAGCAATTTGCGAAGCAATGTCTTCTTTCTTGTCAACGCAGTACCTGAATCATCCAAAGCATCATATCCATCTATTCCATTAATTGAAATTTGTGTCCCATCGGCAATAGTCTTATCGATGCTGCCACGGTAATGCAGATATAAAATACAGTCAAAATCCGAGCGATGTTTCGTTAAATAATATCGTACCAATGTACTTTTACCGATTCCGCCCATTCCGGATACACATACGCCATGGGTATTTGTTTGATTAAGCAGTTTATGCAGCTGATCGAGCTCATTTTGTCTGCCAAATACATATCGGGGCTCAACAATATTTGTCGAAAACACTCTAGGGATTTGGGGGTCTGCATATTTTTCTAAGTGATTTAACTCCCTTAGCACATCTTCCGTTGACGAGTAACGATCAGCAAAATAAGCAGCAATCGTGTGATGAAAGAAATCAGTTAAGGCATCATAGAATCGATCATCGCAATAATCCAACGGATACAAAATTGCATCACGGTCAAAAATCGAATCCATCTGACACTCAAAAGCCAGGGGTGTGCGTCTAAAAAGTAAGTAGAATAGCAATGCACCCACGCTAAACACATCCGAGTGCACCCCAAGACGGTCAATCTGACCCGTTTCCTGTTCGACCGGCGCAAATCCTTTTGTATAGGCAAAGCGAAAATCCGAAGGATTATCCTTAGACCTTCGTTTTGAATTGATCGGCATCAGCGAATCAAAATCACAAAGTAAAATTTGAGTATCAAATCCTTCAACCAGTAAAATGTTATCTGGTTTTAGATCGAGATAAAGATATCCATGCGCGTGAATTCTCGATAGCGCATATGCGCACAATATCGTCAAATGGATACATTCCTTCAACGTTTGCGGATGATAACTGGCTAAAGTTTTTTCTGAAGAATAACTGCAAACCGTATAGAGCGTATTGTTGGTTTCAAATAAATCCAACTGATATACCAAATGCGCATAATTTGAACCAGAATAGAACAAAGCATTTGTCAACGTAAAGTCCTGTTTGACTTTCCTTTTTTCCTGTAAAAAAACTGTCTGATCTGTTGTCGCAACAATTAAAGTTTGATTGTTATCACGTACGATCGCCATTCTAAACGGATAGAATTCTTTAATGCGGTACCGTAGCTTGACATTATTGATGCTATAGCGAATCGCTTCGTAAAGAATACTCGAACCGCCGCGGGAAATCTCACTTTCAATATAAAAGCTCAAACATTCACCTTGGGTGTTTGAGAAATCAAGTCTGGTTCCATTTTTCAAAGCCACACGATGGTCCAAGCGATGCTCCGTTCTATCCTCCACGTTTCAGGCACATTATAAACATCAAAAAGATTAATATGGTTTTACCACTGTCTACAGTGGGTTCTGTGCAAATACTTCTCCCATATAATACCGAAACGCCATCAACGGATGCCGGTCATTCAATGCCCATTTGAACAACCAATCATACGGATTGCCAGCATATAGTTCTGCATAACCCGCATCGGTTAAATATTTGTTAATCGTATACAGACAGCGCTCACTGTCCTTATAATTTGCTGGATAATCCACGTCTTCAGCAGAAATGATCTTTTTAACCCAATAAGTATAAAAGACAAGAAAGATCAACATCTTCCGAACCAATTCATTACTTGCTATTTCTCCTCGAAACAAACGATCAATTGCATGTTGATTTGGAAAACAATAACTTGCATTCAACGGCATTAAGACGTTCTTTTGGAGTATCGGGGACAAAGAACGATCATACCGACGTGCAACGATATCCTCCTGAAAGTAATCCAATCCGATGATCTGAGCGAAGATTGTCCAAGTCGAAGCGTTTGAATTTGCTGTAACTGGAACATCCGGATCATATTTGTTTTCTGTCAGCTCATTAGTGGATACAGAAATCAAATTTGATCTTAAATCCGGTATTTTTCGTGCAATCAATTGCCCTTCCTGATTGGCAAGACCATGATCACCAACGATTTGTTGCCATAACTTCTGAATAAAGGAAATAGCGGTTGCATTATTATACGTAAAATCACTAATGTGGTCAGTTATATAATGAATCAAATCTTCTGGCTTATCGATCGAATTGACATACTCCAAAATCGTTTTGGTATAAAGAACATCACGATTTGGAATAAATACTGACTTTTTTACTTGAGGTATTTGGTTGATCCATTCGATAGCCTGCTGATATGAATAATGATTTTTCAACGCAAAACAATAAACTGCTTCTTCAATCACATGGCAATCTATTCCTCGTTCAAACATTACTGTAGCAAAGAAAGTATTGGTCAACTCAACAGACAGCTCAAGCGCAAAGCAGAACTGATAAGCTGTTTTACGTTCGATTTTCTTACCTGATTCAAACCATGAACCAAGACCACGTGGGACTTTCATATCATGCTTGCTAAATTGAGTACGAATATAATTGATTCGGCCCCGGTTATCCAGTTGCTCATTACAAAATCCATATTGTGTAAGAAACAAAGTTAAAGCATTACCAAAATCTTTGAAAAGTTTGGCTATTTCAAGTAGGTTGCCCTCATACTCGTCATCCTCGAGTGATAGCGTTTCAGCCTTCGAATTTAATTCATCAATATAATTACCCATACCAGATCACTATTAAAATTTAACATATCGTTTTGAGAATCCCATTCATTACCTCAAACCACTCCTATTATGCGACATGTTCGTAGCAGATTTGCAACTCAATTCATACAGCAATGCTTCCGTTTATCATTTCAACCATAGCACAATAAAGATGTATTCCCTTAAACTATTGGTTTTTCCCTTAATAACTAAAATACTTTTTCTACGTCGCCATTTATATTGCAATTTATATCGCCATTTATATTGCCATTTTCATTGCCATTGGCAATGATCGGCATTTCCTGTGTATTTTCAATCGGAAATACCACCTTAATAAAGTGCTCAGCTACTTTAAATTGACTTTATAGGATATGCCTTCAATATCCTGCTCATGCCTGAGCCAAGTTGTTCCACTAAGGCGACATCCTTGAATACGCGCATCAGTTCCCTATTTCTGGGCATACTGCTGCAGCCGAAGAAATCATCGATACTTTGTCCGGGAATAAATCCACCATAAGATGTCATCATGATTCTGTCACTGAAAATCTCAATTACCGGAGGTTTGTAATATAGTTCGGTTCCGTCACATTGGTATCGATCAAAGTGCTATGACCTCGCTCTTTTTAGCTCCATCACCCTGATTCGCCTTCCTTAAAGGAATAGTGTAACGAGACATTGCACTCTTTTTCTAACTCTTTTTCAATTTCTTCAATGGACGGAAGACTGCTTCGCAGTTCCTCCGGCAATGACCTGGCAATTTGATTTCTCCATTCCGCTACACTAATCGGATTCAGGTATCCAGCCAGAGAATACTCTACAACAGTTTTATTTTTGCCTTTAGTTAGTGGGAGAAGAATTCGTAAATAATATTTAAATAGCATAAAAGTGATTCATATAGTTGGTAACGTAGTACATTAAAGAAGTCATTAACACAATAGAGACATATTCCCTTAATCACTAGGTTTTTCCCTTAAAATCACATATAATCTAAGGGAAAAGATTCTAAGGTGAGTTTATGAGAGCATTCAATTATTCCGAAATGAAAAATATGAAGTGGGATTCTAATATTCTCGGTCTAATAGCCGCAATCTATAAACAAGTCGGCAAACAAGAACTTTATTTGAAGCAGCGCTCGGAAGAATTGGAAAAACTTATTGAAATCGCCAAGATACAGAGTACGGATGCCTCTAATGCCATAGAAGGCATTGTGACTACAAGTACACGAATCAAACAGCTTGTACAGGAGAAAACAACCCCAAGAAATCGAAATGAAATGGAAATCGCTGGTTATCGCGATGTACTAAATATCATCCATAAGAGCTTTGATGCTATTCCGATCACACAGAACTACATCCTGCAGCTTCATAAAATTCTCTACAGTCATATGAACAATCCTATGGCAGGCAGAACAAAAAACGTTCAAAACTATATCAGCGCCACCTTCCCGGACGGTCATGTGGAAAATCTATTTACACCGCTCGCACCCTTCGAAACACCAGAAGCACTCGACAAAATCTGCGCGGAATACAATCGTGTCATTGGCAATATGGAAGTCGAGCCACTGATTATCATTCCGGTTTTCATCCACGATTTCCTATGCATCCATCCGTTTAATGACGGCAATGGCAGAATGAGTCGCCTGTTGACAACGCTTCTGCTCTACCAAAATGGATTCTATGTTGGAAAATATATTTCCCTGGAGACAAAAATCGCAAAGAACAAAGATTTGTATTACGATGCGCTCAGGCAAGCGCAGCTTGGATGGCATAATGGAACAGACGACCCTGTTCCGTTTATAAAATATCTGCTCGGCACTGTCCTTGCAGCATACCATGACTTCGAAGAGCGCTTTGCTTTAATTGAAACAAAACTGTCAACTATAGAAACAGTACGACGAGCTACAAAGAATAAAATTGGGCGTTTTAAGAAACAAGACATCCGTGAACTATGTCCTTCTTTAAGCATCAGTTCGATTGAAGGCGCACTTCGTAAACTGGTTGCATCCGGTGAATTGATACGAGAAGGCAATGGAAAAAATATCTGTTATTATAGAGTGAACTGATTTCTTAACTATCGCTATTTTCCCTTAAATATCCTGCGATTTTAAGGAGAACTTCGCTTCAATATATGGTTTTAGATCGTCAATGTCCGGTTTTTTCTTTAGTAAATCGACCACTAACATGTAATAATCGATTATAAAGTTGATGATTCTTATTCAACAGAAGATTGCATAGAAAACTTTTCAAGAGAATTTTTGGCCTGTCAACTTATCCATCAAAGAAACATTCGTTTTCCAAGGAATTTTTGAAATGACCCGTTGCACTATTGTATACTCAGGCCAACACTTGGCAATTTTTCGCTGTATTTGATATTTCTTGGAGAAATTTCAAATAAGCCTCACTTATCTCGGAAAGATTTGGAGCGACAGGAAATATCACCCTATCTTTATTTTTCCCCATACGCTTCTATTATCCATTTTTCCTTCCTCTCCAGCTTCACGACACATTCACAATGATACGTCTGAGAAAACATATCCACTGGTTGAACCATTTCTACTGTGTAATATTCCTGAAGCAAAGCACAATCTCTGGCTAAGGTACTTGGATTGCAGGATATATAAACGATTCGTTTCGGATTGAGCTTGACCAACGCATCAATGGTTGTACCATCACACCCTTTTCGAGGTGGATCCACGAATATGCAATCAAAATATATTCCTTTTTTAACAAAATAAGTAGCTGCTTCACCAGCGTCCATGCAATAAAAGGATGCATTGGTGATACCATTGTGCAATGCATTGCTTTTTGCATTTT
>CALVCY010000092.1 GCA_944326175.1 uncultured Erysipelotrichaceae bacterium | reverse complement strand
GCATTTTAGAGGCGAGGTCATCCATTGCTTTACGAAGCATTTCTCCGTTTTCTGAGATGACCTTAAGTTGGCTAATACTTGATTGAATCAACAGTTTGTATTCGGGTGATTTTCCGCAAGGGGAAATGAGTTGCTTCGCTGCATCATACATCTGGTTTACTTTGTCTTCCTGATACTCATAGTGATGACGCTTACAGAAGTTGTAATAACGCTTGTGAAAGGCTTGACGGTTAAGCTTGCGAACACAATCAACATGCCAAAAGGTATAGGCAAAATCCACCCATTTCTGACTGCCATCATCACGTTCAGGTGAAGTTAACAGTTTATTTGCTCCAGGGTAAGTAAGGTCCAAAAGAGAAAGCAGATTTGCTTTAGCCGCCACCTTTTGTTTCACTAGAAAATTGAATTGGGTATTCATTGATTTTAAAGCTTCACGTTGTTGGTCCATAGCTGAATATTCTCTAAGCCCCGTCCAGTTGTCAAGCGTATACCGAGCAATTTTCTTCGCGTCGGCAGGATCTGTTTTGACTTTTCGGATCGTATTATTCCCGAAATGCTTGATTAGGTGAGGATTCACAGCGGAAACGTAAATGCCGCTATCTTGTAAGACATTTACAATAGGTAAGTGATATCGACCAGTACATTCAAGTACAACTCTTGTATCTCCATCCAATGACTGAATACTGGTTACCAGATTTTGCAAATCTTCTTTGTTGTGATAAACATCGAACGGTTTTCGAACAACAACACCGCCAGGTTGCAGGACTGCAACGGTGCTCTTACCTTTTGATACATCAATTCCTACTGCGTTTAACATTGTGATTACCTCCTACGGAATTTTGCTTGCAATGGTGCCAGTTTCCTCATTGCTTATTCAATCTCCTGGGTATCACACGAACGCATATGGAATGGTTCAACCTGCATAAATCGAACAACTGCGAATGAACGGCTGGCTGACGGGCTTTAGTACGGACGATTGTTTTGTCCAAGGTTATACACGTCATACCAATGCACGTTCATTCTAACAGTTTCAACAATGAGAGGGTGTAATCCTGGCTGGATGACAAGCATTACACCCTACAGCTATATAGTAGGAGGTTTTATTTTCAAACGGGATCACGACTTCCATATTATTGTCGGTAGTTCCAATTTAACGCAAAGTGCGTTAACCACTAATCGAGAGTGGAATACACGAGTGATTTCATCAACCAATCAAGAATATACTGCGGATATTATTCGTGAATTTAATCAACTTTGGAATGATGAAGCTTCACTCCCCATTCAAAAGATTTATGACACGTATGAAGCCATCTATACGCAACGCAAACACGACAATCGCCTCTTTTCGCAATTTCTAAAAGCGACCAATCAAGCAAAAGCCAGTCAAAAGAGCTTTTCCGTGTTTCGACCAAACGCAATGCAGATTAGCTTTCGCGATAATCTAACCAACTTAATAAAGAATCATGCAACACGTGCTTTATTAATTTCAGCGACTGGGACTGGTAAAACGTATGCATCAGCCTATGCATTAAAGAGTAATGGTTTTAACCATGTTCTGTTTTTGGTCCATCGTGAACAAATTGCTAAAAAATCAATGGACACCTATCAGCATGTCTATGGTTTAAACCATAGTTTCGGATTACTATCCGGTAATCAAACGATAAATATGGTTCAACCACCAGACTTTGTATTTTCAACCATGCAAATGATGGCTAAACCATCCATTCATACCCAATTCAACCCAAATGAATTTGATGCAATTGTCATCGATGAAGCGCATCGTGTTGGTTCTGGAAGTTATTTAAGAATCATGGACTATTTCCAACCTAAATTATGGTTAGGTATGACTGCAACACCAGAGCGTGGTGATAATTTTGATGTTTACCAACAATTTGACCATAACATCGCTTATGAAATCCGTTTGCAGCAAGCCTTGGAAGAAGATATGTTATGTCCCTTTCATTACTTTGGCATTACTGATTTAGTGATTGATGGTCAAACCATTGACGATACCAGTGATTTTAATCATCTTGCACAGGATCAACGCGTGGACTATATCATCCAACAAATTGAATTTTATGGCCATTGCGGAGATAGTGTGAAAGGTTTAGTCTTTACATCCCGCAAAGATGAAGCCATTACTTTAAGTCATAAGTTCAACAAACGCGGTTATCGTACCATTGCACTGACCGGTCAAGACAGCCAATACGAACGTGAAAGTGCCATTGAACGCTTGGTTAAACCATCCAATGCCCCAGATAAACTGGATTATATTTTCACGGTGGACATCTTCAATGAAGGTGTGGATATTCCAGAAATCAACCAAGTCGTGATGTTACGACCAACTCAATCTGCAATTATCTTTGTCCAGCAATTGGGTCGTGGCTTACGCAAAGCCGATGATAAAGATTATGTTGTCGTATTGGATTTTATCGGCAATTACACGAACAACTACTTAATCCCCATTGCTTTAAGTGGTGATCGCACCTACAACAAAGATAATATCCGTCACTACGTATTAGAGGGAGAACGCATCATACCTGGTTGTTCAACCATCCACTTTGATGAAATATCCAGAAAGCGTATTTTTAAAGCGATCGATGCAGCCAATTTTCGAAACATTGATTTGATCAAAGAAAACTACAAACGACTGAAATTGAAATTGGGAAAAATACCCACATTAATGGACTTTGATCGTTATGGTGAAATGGATGTTTTGTTAATCTTTAACAACCAAAATCTTGGATCATACTATGCTTTCCTTGAAAAATATGAGAAACACGATTTTAAAGTGCGATTGAATGAGATTCAGGCACAAATGTTAAAGTATGTTTCTGTTAAGTTAGCGAGTGGAAAAAGAATCCATGAATTATTGTTATTAAAGGATATGATGGTTGAACCAAATCAGTTTGAATCCTTATGGTTAAACCAAATGAAAGATTATGGTTATACCATGAGTGATCCTGTTCGAACCACCGTATTCAATATGTTAACCAACCAGTTCTTACAAGAAGCCTCTCGCGTTTCTTTCAAGCACTGTGTATTTATGGATACTGATTCTTCGAAACACTGGCAGATTTCTTCCACTTTCAAGCATCAATTGGATAATCCTGATTTTTATTCAATGCTCATGGAAGTGATTGAATTCGGAATTCATCGCTTTAATCGCAATTATCGCAATACGTACCAAAATACAAGCTTGGTTTTAAATCAAAAATACACGTATGAAGATGTCTGCCGTTTATTGAATTTTGGATGTAATGTGGTTGCTCAAAATATTGGTGGATATATTTACAATGAATATAGCCATACCTTCCCCGTGTTTATCAACTACGATAAACAAGACGATATCTCGGATACAATCAAATACGAAGATCGATTCCTCGATCCGATGCATTTACTGGCAATTTCAAAAAACAATCGCTCATTGGAATCGAAAGACGTTCAAAACTTTTTACATGCCAAAGACCGTGGTATTGATGTTCATTTATTCATTCGAAAGAATAAAGATGACAAGATGGGAAAAGAATTCTATTACTTTGGTACCATGCATGCTACTGGTCAGACCAAGGAATTTACGATGGACAATACCAATTCCAAAGCTGTTGAAATTTATTGGGAATTGGATAATCCGATTCGTGAGGATTTATACGAATATATTGTTGAAAATTAAGGAGATATTCTAATGAAAACAGTGAATGTGGTTGCAGCCATTATCATCCATGATCATCACGTCTTTGCGACACAGAGAGGTTATGGTGAATTCAAGGATGGATGGGAATTCCCCGGTGGAAAAATAGAAGAGAATGAAACTCCCGAGCAAGCGATTGTTCGGGAGATTCAAGAAGAACTGGATACGGTGGTCAAACCATTGTATTTATTGGACACGATCGATTATGACTACCCAACCTTTCATTTGCATATGCACTGTTTTGTATGTGAAATCGTTCATGGTGATCTGGTATTAAAAGAACATGAATCTGCAAAATGGTTGAACCAGGATAATCTGTGTTCAGTCGATTGGTTACCTGCAGATCAATCGATCATTTCCAAGATCCAGAAGATCTTATGATGAGTTGATCATCAACTAGCTGCGCATTGTGTCAACGATCTGGGCATCGATCGTTGGCACTTTTTTATCATTAAGGTCTTTGACAGCCATACCGTATTCTATGGTTCCACCATATACTTTATCCTTATAGCGTACTTGAACATTTTTGGTATATAACAATGACATATCCGGATATGTCGCATGCACATAGAACTGTGGTTCCAACCATATCCGATAGATAACTACTTCCCCAACTTTCATATCTGTGTAATACGAGCAAAATACCTTAGGCAAAGTGAACTACTCGGCTACAAGTAACCGAGTGGTTCACTTCATTGATATATTCATTCTTATCCAGAATACGGGTAATGCATCGTTTGTGATCATTTTCAATGATCGTTGGGATATTGTCACGCACGAGTTTATGATGATCAACTCGTTTGATTGTGGTTAAACCACTATCATTAAAGCTGCTTGTTGTTTTATTCGATTCCATAGAACACCTTCAATCCATCCATTACCTTTGGTTATCCTTTGTTTGATCGATACTATCTCTATCGTGATATTCACATCTTAAAGAAATACGAAAATAGTGCACTAGGATAAATTCGCTAATCCAACGATCTTTTTCACCTTATCCAACGGATACGGCACCTTGTCTTTATCAAATACTTCCGCCTGAACAGCTCTTCCGACTTCCAGTTGATTATCATCCCCTGTTGGGACCATTACCATCTGTCCGACTAATGAAAAATCATCATAGGTGTAATAATAAATTTTTCCACCGGATTCAAATTCCACATCATAATAGATCACTTCATTATCTTTAAGATCCATGATGTATTTATCTAGTGGACGGGTATGGACCAACCATTGCATGTAGTCATTGATCACACTCATGATCGCATCAAAACCGACCGGTAGATCAAAACGTCTGAAACACCCACGATACTGCAATGGTTTTTCACCATCATAACGCACATTCATGGTATAAACCATCTTAAACGATGGTTCGACCAATGGCTGTTTGTAATGCTCATGATCGATTTGCAAAGAGAATTCACCCATGTTGTTCAACATTTGCTCGATCATCACATCATGCAAGGAGAATTCTCTGACTAGTCGATTCCCTTTACGTTCGCTGTAAACTAACATCTGTTGTTCGCGGGTGATATCCAAGGATAATGTGGTCGAACCATACAATGCATCATCATAACGGGTAATGGTCAAACTAAAACTCATCATCCGATTCAATCGGTTCTCATCATCCAACAACCACAAGTATGAATCACCCGTGAGTTCTCTTAACTCACTGGATAAACCCACATTGAATGCATTTTTCTCACGGGTGATCGCTCCTTTGATGATCAATGGTTCAAACATGGTATACCCTATTGTTAATACCCAATACTCCCCATTATCAACTAAATCATCATCGTGATGTTGTTGGATGATCCGTTTAGCTAAATCACAGATATTATCAAAATCCGTTTCACGGTTATGCGTGGTATAACCATGACCATTAACGGTAATGGTCGTATCATACTGACTCATCAAAATACATTCATAAC
>CALVCY010000091.1 GCA_944326175.1 uncultured Erysipelotrichaceae bacterium | reverse complement strand
TAGCTTCATCGTCAACGATCAGTATACGCGTCATAGGATTACCTCTTTCTATATGTATGGTATGACCATTATCATGCCATGGATGTGTGAAAAGTGAATGAAACTAGACCAAGGTTTCAATGGTTTGAACCAATGCACCTTTCGGGTTGAATCGCAAAGTGAAACGCGCATAGGTTTTGATGGTCAGATCATTGCACACCTTGGCATACAATTGGGGCATGATCGAGGCATCGAGTGTCCCGGATTCATCCGCGAATGTGACAAATGCCATCATGTCCCCTTTTTTTGTGCGATGGGGCTTGATGCGCTCGATCATACCGAAGCTTTCCCCATATCCATTGGTTAGACCATCGAATGATGCCAATAAAGTCGTTGGCAGCCCATATTGTTGCCGTTTATTGGCATACGGATTGCTCGACACGAATACTCCCAATACTTTGGCTTCATTGAGACAACGTTGATTAAGATCTTCTTTGGCAAAAACCATCCGTGGCATGGATAACAAATCAAAATCAAAATGATAATGTGTAGGATCATCGTGGATGATCACTAGATCGCCATAGCGCATGGCATCATCCAGATTGACTTTCATCATGTATCGATTCGACTCGATCTCATCCAGACATCCTGCATCGATCAACGTTTCGATGGTCGCCTTGTTGCACTTGAGTGCAACAAGGCGAGCAATGGTCGGACCATAGCTGGTGTATGGACCAAATTGTTTTCGATCATTGAGGATCATCTGGATCAATACCGATCCAACCCCTTTGATCGCACTCAATGGAAAACGTAACCCATGCGTCTCAATGGTAAAACCATATCCACTTCGATTCAAACTTGGACAATACAAATCAATACCCAATCCATGGCATTCCATCATCGCTGCATTCGTTTTCACCGACGAGCCGATGATCGAATTCATGTATGCACCAAAAAAAGCCAACGGTTGATGCACTTTCAAATACGCCAATTGATATGCGATCAATCCATAGGATACACTGTGGGCTTTATTGAATCCATATCCGGCAAACCGTTGGATCTGGTCAAACCAATGCGTGGCTTTTTCCATGGTATAACCATTGGCCAAAGCGCCTTTGATAAAATCATCCTTGAGCCGATCGATCTGATCAGCCTTTTTCTTGCTCATGGCCTTTCGCAATATATCCGCCTGCCCCAAGGAAAATCCAGCCACGATCTGACTGATCTGCATCACTTGTTCCTGATAGACCATGATCCCACAGGTTTCTTGCAATAGCGCATCGATCTTCTCGTTTTCATCATAGTGTTTTTGACCACTTGCTCTGTTTTTAAGATATAACCCGATCAATTCCATGGGGCCGGGGCGATATAACGCCACGGCCAACACCACGTCATTGAAACAAGTGGGTTTCATGCGGCGTAACAGATTGCGCATGCCATCACTTTCCAATTGAAAGATACCGGTCGTTTTAGCTTGTTGGATCAATTGAAACGTTTGCTGATCATTCAAAGGGATCTGGTTAAGATCAAAATCATTCTGGTTCAACCATCTTACACTTTGACGGATCGTATCCAGTATGGTCAGATTCCTCAAACCAAGAATATCCATTTTGATCAATCCCATATCCTCCATGTATTCCATGGTGTATTGGGTCGTTAACATTGCTTCGTTTAGATGCAATGTCGGGGTACATTGATCAAACGGTTTGGACGAAAACACGATCCCGCCGGCATGTGTGGAACAATGCCGTGGCAATCCTTCCAATTGCATCGCAATATCCACAATGGTCTTGATCTTGGGATTTTCATAGATCAACTGTGCCAGTGGTTTACTGGTATTGACCACATCATTGAGCGTGATCTTTGGGGTATTGGGAACCGTTTTGGTCAATCGATCAATATCATAATTGGCCAAACCATACACCTTTGCCACATCCCGTAATACCTGTTTGGCAGCCAGTGTCCCAAAGGTCAAAATATGGGCGACATGGTCTTGACCATATTTTTGTACACAATAATCGATCACTTCATCTCGCCTGTCATCCGGGATATCGGTATCGATATCCGGCATGGAGATTCGTGCGGGATTGAGGAAACGTTCAAATAGCAGATTATACTGGATCGGATCGATCTCTGTGATCCCGATGGCATAGGACACCAAGGATCCGGCCGCGCTGCCGCGGCCTGGTCCGACCAATATCCCTTTTTTCTTAGCAAAGCGGATATAATCGAATACGATCAAAAAATAATCACTGAAACCCATGGTTTCGATCACATTGAGCTCATATCCTAACCGATTGAGATAATTGGATGGCAACGTGTCACGATGAAGTCGTTTTTTCAATCCCTTCAATGCCAGCGCTTTCAGATAATCCGTACTACTTACCCCATTCGGCAAGGGATAATTCGGCAGTGACGTGGTGATACCATCAAGATCCACATTACACAATGATGCGATCACATCATGGTTATTCAATACACTTTGTGGATAAAGATCTTGATATTGCGCTAAAGAAAGCAGATATCGATCATGATCCGGAACCAATGTCGTATCCGTGATCGTTTTATCCATGCGGATGGCATTGACCACTAAATACGCCTGTGCTTGATCAGGCGTCAAATAAAACGTACGATTGATGCCTACACAGGGAAGACCAAGAGAACTTGCCATTTTGTAGGCAATGGCATTGGCATTGGCCCAATAGCGGGTTTGCTGATAGCTCAATGCCAGATAATTATGTTTAGGATGATAGTGTTGGATGGTTTGGACCATTTCTTGGAACTGTTGATGATCTTGATTCAATACTGCTGTTTCAAACATTCCCCCATCATTGAAAGCAACAAGGACGCAATGATTCAAACCACCTAAGATCTCAATCCCTACTTTTTTTTCATTGACGGCACTGGATAAATGGATCAATTCGATATATCCCTCATTATCCATGGCCAATGCCACAAATGATGCCTCGGATAGATCCGTCATGACTTCAAACTCGATACCAAACAACGATTTGATCCCATGTTGTTTACAGCATGCATTGAATTTTTTTGCACCATAAAGCACGTTGTGGTCACACAACGCACCATAGGTATACCCATAATGCTTCAATTGATTCACATATGCATCCACGCGTAATGTGGATTGCAACAATGAAAATTCACTTCGTGCGTACAATGGTCCCATCCAGGCCATCCTTTCTTATCAACAGGTATATTATAATATAGGAATAAAAAGAGTTTAAGGGAGCACCATGATATGAAGATTCGTTATTTGACCGATACAGGTACCGGTAAATCAAAAGCATACTTCAACGCCAAAGGGATCGATGTCTTACCACTTCAGATCGCAGTGGATGATATCAGCTATGCGGATATCGAAGAATATGACACCGCTCACCTATATGATGATCTACGTAAACAAAAAATCGTACGTACCAGCATGCCCAGCTATGGTTTGATCGATGAATACTTTGAACGTTGTCAAAAAGATCATGTCGATCTGGTCGTGGCCAGTCCGATCTGTCCGGGATTAAGCGGTTGCTATGATGCGATCATCGCCTGTGCGCAAGCCCACCATATTCCCTTAAAGATCATCAACCACTATGTCACCGCCGTGGTTCAGGAATATATTCTGGAAGGGATCAAGACATTGGTCGAATCCAACAGCAGTGAAGCAGACATCCGTGCGTTTGTGGATGCAACCATCGACAGTACCAACACCGTCATGATCCCAGTGGATCTGGATCATCTTAAACGCGGTGGTCGATTGACGCCGATGGCTGCCACATTGGCTTCCTTGCTCAAGATCTCTCCAGTGATGCAGATCAATAAAGCAACAAACGGTAAAGTCGATGTTTTGGCCAAGATCCGTACCATGCGCAAAGCTGTCGCGTATGTGGAAGATTTGATCGTCAAGGATTGTGTCGACAGTTCATATTTGATCACCATCGCCCATATCGATTCACTGGATCTAGCAAAACGTATCGAAAAAGACATCAAAGAACGAATTGGTTATGCCAATATTCAGATCATTCCCTTATGCAACACTGTTTCGGCACATATCGGATTGCATGGCATTGCCTTTCAATACTTTAAAACGACCGATTTCACATTATTAAAAGAACATTCATAAATTTGTTTTGATACAATAGCTCCATGCCTAAAAAGAAAAAGAAAAAACTGGTTGTCAATGGGCGCACTTATGCACTGATGACAGACCGTAAAAATAAGCATAATCGCCTAGATTTAAATTCCAACAACCCAGATATCCAATCCATTGAAACGAAAAATCATCCCAACCCTTTCCCTGATGGATCGGGAAGCTCGATCAATGCTTCATTGATCAATGAAGCAACGACTTCAAATAATGATGATGCGATCAAAAATAGTTCATCCATCGAGAATAATGATGGAACCAACGAACCTG
>CALVCY010000090.1 GCA_944326175.1 uncultured Erysipelotrichaceae bacterium | reverse complement strand
ATCAATCCATACGCTTTCATATCGATCGCTTCCACTTTGACACCCTCGCCCAATTTCGCTTTGATGTTGTTCATTTCATATTTGATCTGTGGTCCCAATAAAACGATATCGGCATCTTTGCCAAAC
Organism: uncultured Erysipelotrichaceae bacterium; assembly: GCA_944326175.1. The sequence continues at coordinate 21,704 of CALVCY010000090.1, read as the reverse complement.
TCTTCCACCAGGGAATAGGAATGCGCGTCCACCAGACAATCATACCCAATGGATGCAGCATAGTCTTTCATCTTATTGACCAAAAGCGATGTGGAAAAACCACCACCACAAAATAAACGGATCTTGCGCATATTCACCTTTTCTCCTTTTCAACCATAATGAAAGGAAGGCAGAATCCCTTCCGCCTTCCCGAATGTAATCCATCAACAGATCGTGTTAATCAAGATCTTCGCCATTGGAAGCGATGATCTTCTGATACGCATAGAAACTGTCTTTGCGGCTGCGCGCATCATCGCCAGTGCCATCATCATGCTTGTTGACATAAATGAAGCCATAGCGTTTGCGCATTTCACCGGTACCGGCGGAAACCAGATCGATCGGTCCCCACCAAGTATAGCCACGCAGGTCCACGCCATTGTCGACGGCTTGGATCATGGTTTTGACATGACTCTTGAGATAATCGATGCGATATTGATCATGGATCGATCCATCATCTTCCACCGTATCATAAGCGCCTAAACCATTTTCGACGACAAAGAGCGGTTTTTCATAACGATCATAGATCATTTCCAGATAATACTGCAGACCGCTCGGGTCATAGGCCCATCCCCAGTCACTGTATTGCAGGTATGGGTTGCGCGCACCACGGGAGAAGTTGCCGCTGACGGTATCTTCCACTTGATGCGTGGTCACCGTTGTGGACATGTAATACGAGAATGTATACATATCGACCGTTCCTTCGGCCAATTCTTTCAGATCCTGTTCGGTAATATCCAGATGGACATTGTGTTCAGCCCACAACCGTTTGGCATAAGTCGGGTATTTTCCTGTGCATTGCACATCGCCGCAATAGAAGATGCCCTTTTCCCATGTATGACGGTTTTCCAGGATGTCTGCCGGATCGGGCGTCAACGGATAATACGTGATACCGCAGATCATGCAGCCGATCATGTTTTCCGGATCGATCGCATGACCGATCTTGACCGCACGCGCACTGGCAACAAATTGATTATGCAGATGCTGATAGGCATCCTGATAATCCTGGTCGGTCAGTGTGATGTAGTCTTCTTTGCCCAAAAAATTGATCGTATTGTTGATTTCGTTGAACGTCAGCCAATATTTGACCAAACCCTTGTATTCGGTGAATACAGTGCGGGCATAGCGTTCAAATAGATCGATCAGCTCACGGTTTTTCCAATCACCGTAATGTTCGACCAGATACAGCGGGGTGTCAAAATGCCAGATCGTCACCAGCGGTTCGATATCATGTTTGCGCAATTCTTCAAACACACTGCGGTAGAATTCGACACCGGCCTTGTTTGGTTCCAATTCGGTCCCGGTAGGATACAGGCGGCTCCAAGAAATGGACATACGGAACATCGTAAATCCCATTTCCGCAAACAACGCTATGTCTTCCTTGTAATGATGGTAAAAATCAATGCCATCATGGTTGGGATACAGACAATCTTCCAATACCGCATAATGCGCGCCTTTGGGCAATTTTTCACCACTGCGGATCTTACCGGGATTCCCGTTTTCATCCACATAAGTGATGTAACGGGGACTCGTGGCCGTACCACCGGTGGTCACATCGGTCAGCGCCGGACCACGGCCGTCGACATTCCATGCCCCTTCACATTGGTTGGCAGCGGTTGCGCCACCCCAGAAAAAGTTTTTCGGCAATCCCATAGGCTTACCAATTCTTTCCATCTTCCAATACGCGGAAGACGACCATGCTGCCCATGGCACCTTTGATCTTGGCTTTGGTAAAAGCGACCGGATTGCCACCGGGTACGGTGGTTTCATCCACTTCAAACTGGAGTTGGGTCATGGTCGCACCCTGGCCAAGATAGGTATATTTGACATCCGTGCTTTCTTCCAACACCTGTTTGATCTGGTCACGTTTGACCGGTGCATCGATATTAATTTTCATTTTTTTCTGCCTCGAGCGATCCTTTGCTGATCAGTTTTTCATACAGATCGATAAACTGAGTGGCAATGATCTTGAACGCTTCAGCGCTCATCAGCTGATCTTCGGCATGGGTGAGCAACAATGTCGGATTAACGGCGTCACCGGCTGCTTCCTGCTGGACCAAGCCGGCATGCGCCTTGTGGCCTTCAACGAAGCACTCTTCGCCTTCTTTGATCAGGCTGCGGGCCTTGTCAAATTCACCGGCTCTGGCACAGCTGATCGCTTCGATGTACATGCTGCGGGCCGTACCGACGGCAGAGATGATCTGGAACGCAATCAATTCCATTCCTTCCATGATTAGTCTCCTAACTTGGCTTTGACATCTTCGATGACTTTTTTGCCATCCATCATGCCATAAGCACGCATATCGATCGGTTCAACGATCTTGTCTTCACCGACCTGCTTTTTGACATCATTGAGCTGGAAACGAACCTGTGGGCCCAGCAAAATAATGTCAGCTTCCGGTCCATATGTGGCCGCTTCACTGATCGGATAAGCGACCACATCGCAGTCATAGCCGATTTCCTTGGCATAATTCTGCATTTTGGTCACCAGCAGTGAAGTGGACATGCCGGCGGCACAGAACAAACGGATTTTTCTCATGTTAAATTTACCTCTTCTTTCTTTGGACTTGAGATGAGTCCATTATAAATGAAAACGTTATCTTTGCGTTATAACGAATCCAAACTTGAAAAAAATTATCGGATTTTATGGCTGGCATAAACGATATTGCCGTTTTTACCATCCTTTCGCGTCATGGTTTTTTCATCGATGGCTTTGGCCAGCCAATGCTGTTCACCCATGTATTCAAACGGGATATGATCATCACTGCCATTCAAGATTTCCTGGGCCACCTCCAAATTTTCATCCAAGATGGATTTATCGGATTCACAGGTGCCGTGTTGACGCAACACGCGATCATAACGGTCTTCATAGCTTTTCAGATGCTTCAACGCATCCGCATAGACAGCAACGCTTGAGCTTTCCGGTTTGAATAGAAATGTGAATACACCGCACGCATCACCAAACAACATGATGCGATCTTCTTCGATCAGCAATGTCATCATGCCCTGGGTATGACCGGGTGCGTATATGGCTTGCACATGGCACTGCCCAAGATCAAAGACCATTCCATCTTCTAACTCATGGAAGCGACCATGGAATCCCATCTGAAACAACGAATCCGGATAGTCATCGATATCGGGTACGCTTCGTTTGAGCATGGCACGGCGTAATGCGATATCGGTTTTGGCAGATAATAGGTTCTTATCATGGTGATTCATGTAGACTTCATCCCATTGGTCGATCCCATTGGCATGATCGGCATGACCATGTGTGATCACTACATCATACGGTTTGTCCCAAAAGGATTCGATATAGCCTTTTAGATCGCCGACACCATAAGCGGTATCGACCAGTATACCTTTGGTTTGACCATGGATGAAATACATGCAGGCATCACCTAAACCACGGATACGATCCAAGTGATCAGTGATCTTTTCTTTTGAAAAATCAACTTTGGTTTTCATGGTTGAACCATCCTTTGATCAATAATGCACCAGTTCAATACCATTTTGATGGATATAATCCAATACTTTGGCACTACATAACGTAGACAATTCCTTGACTCTGCCTAACGAATAGCTACTGCAATCGAACAATTCCCGATCACACCATGCCGGATGGACCATGATCTCAATATCATCATCCTTGTTTTCTTCCAGCAAATGGATCAACCATTCCGCAGAACAGTGTTCATCATCCCCAAAAAAGCCCATGACAAATTTGTAATCGCCATATCGGCGCATGGTCAAACCATATTCTTTCGCCAGACCACTGGATATTTCATAAGCTTTGGGATTGGCATCATGTACGGAATGATGACTGTCCAGATGCGTGGGTTTATGTCCAAAGACCTCGATGTATTTTTCGATCTGAGCTTTCCATTCGACATAGATTTCGTTGTAATCGATATCATCATGCGTCCAGATGGTCTTTCTTCCCGGATAGAACATGCCATTTTCATCACTGATGGTTTGACCATGGGTCAATGACATGCCCAGTGTCAGATTCAAATGCACCCCAACACCCAATCCCGGGTGTTCCAAAACCATTTGTTTCGCTTCTTCGATATAAGGAGAACTCATCAACATGGTGGTCGAACGGATCACGCCATGTTCGAAACCATCGATGATCCCCTGGTTGACACCATGTGTATATCCCAAATCATCGGCATTGAATACGACTTTCATAACACGCTACCTTTCTTTTGAACAAAGGCAACCCGGATCAACCGGGTTGCCTGATTTTCCGTTAAGCGGGTTGAGTCTTAAGCGTTTGTCCCCTGTTCCTGAGCGACCAAGGTCTTATCATACGTTTTGATAAACGGATAGACGATGGGGATATCCACAAGGAACAGAATGATCCACAACACGATCGTCATGACGTCACCGGTTGCCAGGAAAGCCTGTAACGGACCTGGAACGGTAAATGGCAATGTGATGTAGAAGCGACCCACGATATTCATGCTGGCGCAGATGTAATAAGCGGAGCAGTTGATCATGGAGCACAGGATCAATGGGATGTAAGTATAAACGTTCAACACGGTCGGTAAACCGAAAATGGAGGGTTCATTGATGTTGAACAAGGATGGAACGATGGCAACTTTGGCAACGGAGCGGGCCTGGTTGCTCTTGCACCATAAGAAGATGACCAACAGGATGACGTTGTATGTGATCCAGTTACCGAATACCGAGTTCATGGCACCGGCATAGATAAACGGTAAAGCTTCACCGGCCACATAGGCTTCAGCATTGGCCGCCAAGGCAGCTGTGGTGATCGGACTGGTGACCACAGAAAGCATGTTGGCACCATGGATACCGAAGAACCAGAAGGTGGTCATCAAAAGGTTGATCAACAATACGCTCGGTAAAGAACCGGTCGCACTCATCAATGGCTGGAAGATGGTATAAACCAGTTTAGATAGACCAGCACCGGTCAAGCTGGTGCACAATACATCCAATAAAATGAATAGCACGACGTTGACCACACCCGGGATCAATACGTTAAACGGAGCGGCAACATTGGGTGGCACCGAAGCCGGTAATTTGATCACGATGTTGTGTTTGATGAAGAAGTGGTTGACTTCCACGACAAGCAAACCGATCACCATGGCCGTAAACATGTAACCTGCACCCAGATTACCCATGATGATCGAACCATTGGCTAAATCAACAGATCCGGATACACACAGATAAACCAGCAACGCAGTGATCATGTTGTTGATTCCATTCATCTTGTAGGTTGAGGCCAATTGATAAGCAACACCACAGACGACATAGATGGAAATGATACCGATGGTCAGCTGATACGGCAACATCAGGATGCTGTTGTATTGAGCAGCGAAACTTTGCCATGCCAATAAGAAGGCATAGAAGAAGTTGCTCGGTTCAGTGATCGTGGCCGGGATCGGCGGCACGGCGATCAAACAGGCAAAACCACCGATGATGGTGATTGGGATCATGACGGTCAAGCCATCACGCACCGCAGCCAAATGACGTTGGTTGGAAATCTTCATTCCCACCGGAACGATGTACTTTTCCATGACTGCGGAAATCTTATCCATGACGGATACTTTCTGAGACATTTGTCTTTCCCCTTTCTTGGATTGTGAAACTCCATAGAGTTCCAATACCGTATCCACAATGATCTGTGGATCAAGTGCAGCAAAATCGTGGCCTTCGATCTGCTTGAGCATGATCCCTTCATATTGGGAGACGATGGTTTCGATATGCTGGAATTCATATCGAATCTGTGGTGCAACCAGCACGACATCGTATTTACCGATCACATTTGGAATTTCGGTATAACTGCGGGCATCGATGGTCCAACCATCCTTTTCGCACAATTGGGCGACTCGATGCGCCAGCAGCGATGTCGACGCACCGGCGGCACAGACCAGAAGGACGTTTATGTCTTGAATCATGCGTTCCTCCTTAGCTGGTTTTATTTTGACAACTTTCACATGATTAAGTAACAAACAACTTCCATATTGATATGGAAGTGCTGATTATGGGACTTTTATGGGATACGGAAATTCGATATAATGTCGGCGATGAAAGAAAATATCCAGCGTCACATGTTGAATATCCTTCTGGACACCAAAACGCCGGTCAACAGCAAGACCATGGCGCAAACATTGGGCATCTCCGAAAAAACCACATTGAAGTATCTGAATTTTTTGAAACAGGATGTGGCGGATTATGGTGCGACCATCGACATCAAACAAGGTCAAGGTTCGATATTGATCATCCAGGATGCTTCTCTTTTTGCACGCTATCTGAATTCCAGCAAAGACAATGACTACCTCAATGATCCCAAACAGCGCAACATCTATATTTTAAGCCGATTGTTGCTGGAAAGCGATTATCTCAATGTATACGATCTTTCCGATGAACTGGCGATCTCCCCTTCGCTTTTGAGAAGTTGCTTGAAAACCGTATCCGGGATATTGGCGCAATACGATATCGATCTAATCCATTCGCATTTGTATGGGTATAAAGTCAAAGGCGATGAAAATGACGTGCGCCGATGTTTGATGAAAGAATGTCGCACTCAGGTGGATATCCATCAATTATTGAACCAGGAACATCTCAATGTGGATGTCAAAGTGATCGAATCGATCGTATCAAAGACGCTGAAGGATTATGATATCGCCATCACCAATGATGGCATGCGTTCTTTGACATTGCATATCATGTTATGCATCTATCGATGTGAAACGGATAATGTCATCAAGGATGCCGAGACCATCGAACCTTATTTAAGAAGCAGTACAGAATATTTTGTCATCAATGCCATCAACCGCAAGATCAAGGCCACTTTTGGCATCGACTTGCCGGTCAATGAATTGATGTATCTGACGATGCATCTGGCCGGAAAACAGCGCAAGATGCGCCATGAACGCATCATGGTGAAAGTGAACAATGATGCGTTGGTGTTTTACAATAAGTTATTGCGCAATATCTACAAATACAGTCATATCGATCTATTTGATGATGATGAATTGCGCACCAGTCTGCTCAATCATATCGTGCCGTTTTTGACGCGTTATGAAAACAACAACCAGATTGAAAAAAGTGAGTTGATGGATATACGAAACCAATACCCGATGGCATATGATCTGGCCAGCAGTGGTTTGTACCATCTCACCATTGACAAAGGACAGGCGGCCGTATCGGAAGCAGAGACGGGTTATTTTGCCTTGCATATCGCGTTGGCATTGGAAAAACGAAAACTCAATGCCGCGCCGATCAATGTGGCCGTGATCGGCATCGAAGAGGAAATCAACAACTTGTATTCATTGATGACGTACAAGCTCAATGAAAACTTTGAAGGTGCGATCAATACCATCTCATTCTTTCCGGTAGAATCCGTGACGCAAGAACAGGTGCAAAACTGTCGATTGATCTTAAATACGACCTCGATGATCTTACCATTTAACCATGTGGCAAAGATCTCCCCCTATCTGAGCATGGCGGATATCGATGCGATCCGTCAGTGCATCCGTTTATTTCAAACCAACGACCATTTCGATGATGTGTTCATCCCGGTATTGTTCGATCATCTTGAAGGCCATGATCCCAAATCGTTATTGGAGGATTTTGTGGCAAAACTAAGTGATCATGTGGCATTACCACATGATTTCGTGGATGAATTGATGAAGCGGGAAGTATTCATGAGTACGTCGTATGATACGCAAATCGCGGTCCCGCATCCTCTGGAAAATCCCAACCATCTCAATTTTATTGCCGTGGGACGAACGGATGAGCCGATCAAGTGGGGTGAAAACCACGTCCGATTGATCTTTTTGACCTGTATATATGGCAATCATGAGTTCAGTGTCAATTTCTTCAAGAAAATCGCGATCCTTTCTCAAAACCGCAAGATCGTATCCAAGGTATTGGATCATTACAATGATTTTGACGGATTCATCAAAGCGATGCATTCCATTGAAACCTGGGCGGATAATGGTTGAACCAAAATACATCAAAACGGTGTGCGAAAGTTTTCGCACACCGTTTTTTATGATGGTCGAACCATTATAGGACACTGCTGGCAAGCATGGTCATGACCACCAATGAGATCAGACACAAAATAGTCGTCATGCACACCTGTTCCACGGCACTGTGATAATCCTGATTATACTGTTGGGCAAAGATGGCAACGTTGGAACCGACCGGACAGGCAGCGGCAATGAAGATCGCCAATTTGATGGTGGTGGAACCAAATGGTAAGACCATGAATACCGCTAATGTGACCAGTGGAATGATGATCAAGCGAACCAGTGAAACTTTATAAATACTCAACTTGGCAAACATGGCTTTCAAATCACTTTGCGCCAAATAGACACCCGATACCATCATAGCCAACGGGGTATTGATCCCGGCACATAATTCAAACACATCTTCCACGATGGATGGCACCGGAATTTGAGTGATAAAAACCACCAAACCGATCAAAACAGCAATGACAATGGGATTGGTGATGATCTTCTTAGGACTCATGACTGAGCGATCACCGGTCATGATGAATACACCATACGTCCATTGCAATACATTGATCAATACGATCATCATGGAAATATACAATACGGCACTTTCACCCAATGTGGCAGAAATCAACGGGATACCGATGAATCCGGCATTGGAGAAAGCTGCGGAAAAATTGGCTACACCATCGCGACGAGCGAAAAACAAATACGAAACCGCAACGGATAACACCATGGCAACCAATGCGATCAATGTCGAGTGGATCAATGCATCGACATTTTGGGCATTGAATTCGATCATGAAATTGCGGATGATCACAATGGGTATGACCAAATACAGCAATATCTTTCCGATATCCTTGCTGCCTTGATCCGAAATGAATTTGATTTTATAAAAGATGAATCCAACCAGCATCAATACGAACATGACAATGATCTGGTTGAACAATAATGTAATGAAATTTCCATCCATATTTCTATTCCCCTTATCACGACCCAGGATAAAAGATGGTCAAACCATCATGTAGCACTGGTTTTCCCTATCAAAACGGAAAACGGTCTGTATTTCAACAGACCGTATCCCGATTAGAAACGTACTTTGCAATACGAACCGTAATTGCCTTCATCCAGATGTTCGGCATGATAATTGTTATTATCCAGTGTCTGCAATACAAAGCCGCTGTGCCCGTGGTTTTCCCGACTCAATGTCACCACATAACAGATCCCACGGTCATCTTTGACCATATTGCCACAGCGCAATGCACGATATTCTTCGATCGTCATAAAACAAATAACCCCACAATCCAGGCTGCTGAAACGCACAAGGCAGCAAACAACAGAACCAACACGGTATTCTGCAGCTTCACATTGTGATCAGCCGAAAGTTTTTTCAGATATTTCATACTGAAGTACCAGCATGGTAAAACCAAGATCAATAGCCACACCAGTGCCAGCAACCATTTCATCATGCGATCCATGGTTCAATTATACGCATCCGCTTTATTTGATTTCAACGATGCGCATCATATTCGTACTGCCTTCGCCTTGTGGATATCCGGCAACCAATAACACCAAATCACCGGCTTGCAATCCATTTTTCTTGGCATATTCGCTAGCCAGTTCCACATCATTGACCATATCGTTGCGTACCGTGGACAAACAGGCAGTCACACCGCAGTTGATGGCCAGTGAGCGTAAAGTATGTTCATCGAACGTGATGGCGATGATGGGCACACACGGACGATATTTACTTAACCGTCTTGCCGATGTGCCACTTTGGGTAAAGCAGACGATGGCTTTGATGTGCTTGAGTTTCAATGCGACATCCGCCGCCGATAAACCAATGGCATCACTATATGTATCCTTGAAGGAATTGCGTGCGGCATCCAATCGGGCTTGATAATCGATGATGCCTTCAGTGGCTTGGGCAATGGTGGCCATAGTCGTTACCGCCTCGATGGGATATTCACCGGCTGCCGATTCTGCGGAAAGCATCACGGCATCGGAGCCATCCAATACGGCATTGCACACATCACTGGCTTCAGCGCGGGTCGGACGTGGATTAGCGGTCATGGAATCGAGCATATGGGTGGCTGTGATGACCGGTTTGCCGAATGCATTGCACACTTTGATCATGCGCTTTTGATAGATCGGGACGAATTGAGTCTGTACTTCCACCCCCAGATCCCCACGGGCGACCATCACGCCATCGGCAACTTTAAGGATATCTTCCAGATTGTCAAATCCTTCTTCGTTTTCGATTTTTGCAAAGATCTGAATATTGGGTTTGCCATTTTCGATCAAAATGTTGCGCATAGCGATGATATCATCGGCGCGGCGCACAAAACTGGCGGCGATATAATCGACATCCATCGCACAGCCAAATTCCAGATCGGCTTTGTCTTTCGCCGAAATAAATGGCATGGACAGTTTGACGCCCGGGGCATTGCAGCCTTTACGGGTCTTGATCTTACCGTGAGTTTCGACACGGCATTGGATGGTACTGCCATCATTTTCCAACACGGTCAGTTTCATTTTTCCGTCATCGATCAATAACGTATTGCCACTTTTCAAATCATCGAACAATTCAACACAATCGATGTGGAAACGCTCATGGTTGCCCAAAACGTTTTCTTTGCAGATGGTGACGATGTCTCCCTTGACAAAATCGACACCGCCGTTTTCGAATTCCCCGCAACGGATCTCTGGACCCTTGGTGTCCAGCATCAAGGCGATGGGCAGATCCAGTTTCGCAGCGACGTTACGCACGCGTTCCATGCGGGCTTTGTGGCCCTCATGGGTATCGTGGCTGAAATTAAAACGGACGACGTTCATGCCGGCCAGCATGAGTTTTTCCAGCATGGCTTCGCTTTCACTGGCCGGACCGATCGTACAAACGATCTTGGTCTTTCTTTCTAACATATTACACTCCCTACTCTACTTTCAATTCTGTTGATCAAATACGCATAACGATGGTCAAACCATATGCATTGGTGATTGCAATGTGAGCAATGGATATGGTTTAGATCAATCGTTCAAACAAACGATACAGATATTTACGGCTTTTTGCCGTTGCTTTCAATGCGTCATCGATGGGCATCGACGTGATCGTGTTATCGATGATGCCGACACAATGTCCGCCGATCCCGTTCATCAACAAGTCGATGGCTTTTTCACCCATCAATGAGGCCAACATACGGTCTTTGGGTGATGGTGAACCGCCGCGCTGGATATGACCAAGTATCGTCGCACGGGCGGAAAAGCCGGTATTGTTGCTGATCTTGCTGGCCAATGCATCGACATCCGTCAATTTTTCACTGACGACCACGATGGAATGATTTTTATGCATGGAAAGATCCAGGTAACGCAGTCTTTCCAGCAATTCCAGTTCATCATAGCCGGTTTCCGGGGTGATGCACACTTCCGCACCGGTGGCGATAGCGGTGTAAATGGCCAGATCACCACAATGGTTGCCCATGACTTCGACCACGGAACAACGGTGATGGCTACTGGAAGTATCCCTTAATTTATCGACGGCTTCCACACAGGTATTCAATGCAGTATCAAAGCCAATGGTAAAGTCGGTGCCCGGGATATCGTTATCGATGGTGCCGGGCAAGCCGATGCAGTTGATGCCCTTTTTGGTCAAGGACAATGCACCGCGATAGCTTCCATCCCCTCCGATCACGACCAATGCATCGATGCCATGGCTGCGCAATTGGGCCACGGCAGCATCCTGGACGTTTTCCTGTTTGAATTCCGGTAAACGGGCAGAACCGAGGATGGTCCCACCACGGTTGAGGATGTCTGAAACACTGGCCTTGGTGAAGTTATCAAATTTCCCTTCGATCAAGCCACGGTATCCATCACGGATACCACACACGTCGATCCCGGCAGCGATGGCGATCCGTGTGACCGCACGGATCGCGGCATTCATCCCCGGCGAATCACCGCCACTGGTTAAAACTCCGATTTTCCTTACCATGGAAAATTCCTCCTGTTTGAAAGTATTTTAGCATGGTTTGACCATGGTCAAACCATGATTGAATAATGTAAGGGCGTTCATTGTCAAAAACCATGGAAAGTCATGGTCAAACCATGTAAAAAACACCACAGTTTTACTGTGGTGTCGAAGGATGCAGACGAAAATCGATCCCATCAATGACCAATGGTTCACACAATACTTTGATGCGTTCGATCAATCGCTGGGATTTCAACGTTTCACTGGCTTTACCACTGGACGTATTGGCAAAAAAAGTTTCCAGTCCTTCCATATCCATATTGGACGTGATAAAAGTCAATTTATGATTTTCCATGCGGTGGTTCAATATCGGAAACAATAACTCATCCCTGATCCAGGCAGAGTTTGTGGTCGCTCCCACATCATCCAATAACAGAAAATCACATTGGCACATCAAACGGATATCGTCTGCCGTTTTGGCATCATTGACATCCAGATTGAATTTGCTAGCAGATACCCATGTCGGGAAATTGATCGCACATACGGATTTGCCTTTTTTTGCATACAGGTTGGCCACCACCATCGCAGCATACGTCTTGCCGGTCCCGGTCGGGCCATAGATATAAAATCCTTTCTCGCGTGAAGAACGCGTCCAATCGATCAAAATGGAAACGACCCTGCGGCCGCGTTCACCGTGTTTAAGCAAATATGCCCAATCTTCCCCAACAAGATGGCGCAGGTTGGCATAATCGTTGAGCCGATAGTTTTTCAAGAATGCATACGTTTGATCGTCCTGGGTTTTATACGTGCAGGCAATAAAGCCATTTTCCAAAAAAGCACCGTTATACGATAAAGATGGCATAAAACCGCGGATCGCTTGTATGCAATGGTTCAAACCACTGCAGGATGCACAGGGTGTGCATTGGTTCAACCAGGTTTCAAACTTGAATGCATTGGCGTTCAAAATCCGATCCGCACTGTCTTGATCGAGATCATGTTGGGCACACCAGTGGATATATCGTGGATCAGTGCGGATGGTTTCAACCAGTGCATCCCGTTGGTTTTTGTAATCATGGTCTTTGATCTTGATATCCATTTTCTCCATTAACCGACCTCCTTGAGTGCCGTTTCGACTTCATCTTCACTCAATACCGTGATATTTGCGCCTTCTTGTTTGGCATTTTCATAATTCGGTTTGCTTTCCACATAGCGATAGCCACCACTGCTTTTGTTGATCGTACCATAATGTTTCAGCACTTCCACTGCAGATTCGGGCGTGCTCACTTTGTTATACACCAGATAGGATGCATACGCATCCAGACCGGATTTGCTGATGCGTTTGTTGGTTTCGATCAATCGTGCAATGATGACGTTGTTCAACGCATTGGAAAAATGATATTTGTTGACCAAATCAAGGATCGCACGGGTTTCATAATCGGATAATGCGACTCCCTGCTTGAGTGATTGCAAAAACTGTGCCGGGGGCATATCCTCCCGTTTGATGCCTGTTTTGGCTTTGGGGGCATGGGAAGCACAATAGTGCATCAATTGATTCAACGAAAATTCCGTGCCATCTTTTTGGATCGCACGGTACATGGCCAATTGCATATCCATTTCATTCATGTTGAATGCATTGGCCAGTTGGGCAATGGCACGAAGATTGGCATCGGTGCGCAATGGCCGTGGGAATTGGAAATCGTCCAGGCCGGCAAGAAACCGTTGGATATCAAATCCATCGATCTGCGTTTGCGTTTCAGCAATGGATCCATGCACATCGCGATATCTGGATTCGCTGGATTCGCTCCATTGGTGGATGATGGGGGTTGGATCATACGGTGTCGTGACATCTGTATAACCGGCGGCATCATATAGATGGGATGGAAAGCGTTTATTGATCAAGGAAAAATGATCCATCGCGACGGTGTTGGCCAATGAACGGCCAAATAATGGATTGGATAGAAATGCTGAAACAGAGAGTGGTTGGACCAGGGAATACAGATAATCGTAATGCAGATCGATCGGTTTATAACGGGTTTTTAAGAGTTGATGCTGTTCCAGTAATTGAAGGGTATGGGAAAGATTGCCGATATCCAGATCGCAAAGGGTACATAAATGCAGATGATCGATCGGATTGAACATGGTCGAACCAAGGGATACTAATGTTAAATATACACTGACACCTTGAGCATGGATCAATGGCTGATAGCATTGCACCAATGCATGGATATCATTGATATCGATGGTAAAACCACATTCGATACGGAATGTATCATCCCCGTCTAATCGGGGTCGGTTAACAGTTTGATCCATGCCATCACCTTCCTTTCCAATTCTTCCATGGTGCCATTGTTTTCAATGATGGTATCACCATGGCTGATCTTATACGCATCATCATATTGATAAGCCATGCGTTGTTGATAATGTTTTGGATCCATGTTGCGACTCTTACCGATGCGTTGCAATACCCTATTTTTAGTGGTGGTCACCACCAGGATATGATCGAACAGATCTTCCATTTTCGCTTCGAATAACAGTGGGACTTCGGCAATGAACGGATCATGGATCTTGCCCATATGGGCAAGATCTTTGCGCATTTGGTCATAAAGAATATCGGTGACTTGATTTTTTAATACGGGTTGATTGAAGAAAAGTGTGGAAAAACGGGAAATATCCAGTTGTCCCTTTTCATCATAAACATTGTGATCTTTCAGCAAATGATGCAATCGATCATGGACAGGACTGGTTGGACCATAGTAGCTTTTGGCTAGACCATCGGCATCAACCACGTCAAACCCATGATTTCTCAATATCATTGCAACTGTACTTTTCCCTGCACCTAACGTACCGGTAATGGCGATGCGCATCGATGGTCTTCCTCCCTTTTTAATGAATCATTCTTTGACAATGCGGGCAATAAAACGCACTGCGCCCGTTGATCATCATCCGCTGTATGGTCGAACCACACGCACTACACGGTTTCCCTTCTTTTCCATAAGTATGCGTGAAAAGATCAAATTGTCCGTTGTATTCACTGCCCGGTAGTGGATTGTAATGGTTGATCCCACCCGCTTCGATGGCATACGCCACGACGTGGTGGAATGCATGGTAAAGATAGTCAAAATCCTGATCCGTTAGTTTTGCACAGATGCTTGCCGGATGGATCTTGGCTTGAAACAGGATCTCATCCGCCCAGATATTGCCTAGCCCACAGATCAGATGCTGATCCATCAAAGTGGGTTTGATCTTTCGACGGATCGGTTTGAACGTTTCAATGAAGAAGCGGGTATTAATGGAAGGATCCAAAACATCCGGTCCCAATCCATTTAGAAAAGATAACGGTTCGTTTTTAGAATAGGCGGCTAGATAGCCGAATTTGCGTTGATCGACGTAGCGGATCTGTTCCCCATTTTCTAAATCGAGCAACACACGGGTAAACGATGGTCGAACCATATTCACCTTCTGGATATAGAACTGACCACTCATGCGTAAATGGAACATCAATGTACCATGATCACTACGGATCAAACCATACTTGCCATAACGGTCCACTCCGTTGATGGTCGAACCAATGACATTTTGCTTGAATGTTTCGATCTCTCCTTCGATACTTCTTGGTTCCAATACTGTCACATTGACGATGGTATGACCATTCAACCGTTTGGCCAATGGTCTTCTTAACGCTTCGATTTCAGCAAATTCCGGCATTATTTCGCCTCATACCAGTCATTTCCGACTTTCACTTCCGCTTTTAACGGCACTTTCATGATCAATGCATTTTCCATGGTTTCTTCCACGAGTTTACACATCAATTCCACTTCATCCTTAGGAACATCAAAAATCAATTCATCATGGACCTGAAGGATCATTTTACTTTTGACATTGGCCTTGCGCATGGCCCTTTCCACTTCCAGCATGGCGATCTTGATCAAATCGGCAGCGGAGCCTTGAATGGGTGCATTCATGGCAGCGCGTTTTCCGAATTCGCGCATCGTATAACTTTTATCATGGATTTCCGGGATCTCCCGACGACGGTTGGTGATCGTGGTCACATAACCGTTTTCTTGACAGAATTTGACGATCTGATCCATATAGTCCTTGATCCCCGGATACGTGGTCAGATAGGTTTGAATAAACGAACGGGCTTCCATGGGAGTAATGTTGAGTTGATTGGCCAGACCAAAGTCACTGATGCCATAAACGATACCGAAGTTGACGGCTTTGGCTTTACGACGATGTTCACTGTCCACTTGATCCTTGGTCAGACCAAAGACATCCATGGCGGTTTTGGTATGGATATCCATCCCTTCCTTGAATGCATCGATCAAACGGGTCTCATTGGCCCGATCTGCCAGAACCCTTAATTCGATTTGCGAATAATCGCAACTTAGTAGCACACACCCTTCACTGGGTAAAAAGGCTTTACGGATCAACCGACCTTCTTCATCGCGCACGGAAATATTCTGCAAATTGGGATCTGAAGAACTCAATCGACCGGTTTGGGTCGCGGCTTGGTTGAATGTGGTATGGATGCGACCATCAGCTCCGATGTATTTATCCAAACCTGTGGCATAGGTGGAATATAGTTTTCCGATTTTTCGATAACGCAACAGATAATCAATGATCGGATGCACGCCGACCAATCCTTCCAATACTTCGGCGCTGGTCGAACGTTTTTTGCCAGTGGGCAAACCAAGCTCATCAAACAATACCGTCGCCAATTGCTTGGGTGAATTGAGATTGAACGGATGATCCACCGTTTCATAGATTTTTTCAGTCAGATCATTGATCTGCATGTTCAAATCATCGGCGATCTTTGCCAAGATATCGGCTTTGCAGACGATCCCCTGTTGTTCCATGGAACATAGCACCAGTAACAGTGGCATTTCCACTTCACGGTATAACGGCAGACATTCGATGGTTTCGACCATCGGATAACAGGTGTGATATAAAGTAAGGATATCCTGGGTTTCATTGACAGTGTATTCCATGGCGGCAAGGCGGTCATGGAGTTTGGGTTTATCGAATTTACCATAGATGGATTCTCTGGTTTTACCATTGATCAGATCAAAGCGTTCACTGGTTTTGACAAAACTGGTACAGGTCGAATCCGCTAAGGAAGCTAAAATCATCACGTCTTCACCGATCCCGTCGATGGTCAAACCATGGGTGGCCAGTGTCAGGATGACATGTTTGGCATCATAAAACAGTTTATGATTATCTGCTTTCAACCATTGGATGAATGATCCATCCTGGATGGCATCACTGTAATCGATGTATTCGGTGGTTGAACCATCGGATAATGCAAAGCCATAGATCTCATTTTGAGCGTATAATCCACAATCTGCATCCAACGACAATGCAATATTATCTTTTAACAAGGATGCACTGATCCGTTCGACTTTTGTCCACTCAACCGTGGTTTTGACCATGGATGCGTTAGAGGATGAATCAGCAAACTGGCTTTGCACTTTCTCTGCCAGCTTGCGCATTTCATATTTTGTAAAAAAATCGATCAACTTTTGATCATTGATGGCGATGATGCAATCACTTAAAGCAAACGGAAATTCGACATCCCGTTTGACGGTCGTGATTTGTTTTTGCAACAGGACACTGTCTTTGTTTTCGATGAATTTTTCACGTTGGGATTTGCCCAATTCATCCAAATGCGCATAGATGCCTTCCAAATCGCCATATTGGGCCAACAATTTTTGCGCGCTTTTCGGTCCGATCCCCTTGATCCCGGGCAGATTATCACTGGCATCACCATTGATGGCTTTATAGTCACACACCTGATCGGCCCGAAAGCCATGATACTCAAGCATGGTATCGGGGGTATTGTCCTGGATGTCTTTCAACCCTTTTTTGATCAGATGTACGGTGACCGTTGGTGAAACCAACTGCAACAAGTCCTTATCGGAAGTGAATACATCCACATGCATCCCTTGACTGAATGCATCATCGGCCAAAGAAGCCACGATATCGTCGGCTTCGATGTTATCGGCTTCATAATGGCGGATACCAAACGCATCCAACAGTTCTCTGGATATAGGAAACTGTTCGACCAACTCCGGCGGTGTCGGTTTTCTGCCCCCTTTGTAATCGGGAAACAGATCATGACGGAACGTATGCTTTCCAGCATCATAAGCCACAGCCATGTAATCGGGGTTGTAAGTGGTGATGATCCCGATCAACATATTGGCCAGATTCATGATGGCATTGGTGGGAACACCAAAGGATGTCTGCAAAACAGGCATGTCGGGAATATAAGTGGCATAAAAGGCACGATAGAGGATGGAATTGCCATCGAGTATGATCAATGTTGGATTATTGGTTGGCATCACCATTACCTCCCCGTGGTTCGGCCATGCTTTGCAATACGGATAGATTGTCATACATCATGGTCAGATAATCGATGGCACTTTCATTCTGTCCACTGGTTTGAGCTGAACAATTGGTCAGATCCACCCGGGTCAGATCCAACTCTTCACTTAATGTGTTGAATAATTCGATCATTTCATCACTCATATTGGGTTCATAAACGATGTAGTGGACTTGATCTTCGATGATCCGATTTTTGATCACATCCAATTGCGTGTCCGTTGGCATCACGCCAAATTTGCTCAATACCACCGGATAGATCTCAAAGCCATAGGCTTTCTGCCAGTTGCCGAATGCATTGGTCAGCGTGACCATGCGGATCTGCTGGTTTTGATACCGTAACGTGGACGATAATGCCTGATATTGGGCATCCAGACGGACCAGTTCGGTTTTCAGGTTTTCAAAATTGGATTTGAATGTGGTTTCGTATTCGGGATAAAGGGAGCATAACTGGGTGGTGATATCATCCGCCATGGATAGCATGCTGATGGGGTTCAACCACAGATTCAAATCATTTTCCGTCATATCGATATGATCAAAGGAAGGATCATCATAGAACGGTCCTTCACTATATCCCAATAACTGGCCATCATCGAATATGGGGGTATAGCGGATGTTTTTGTATATGGCATTCAATCCGGATAGATCGTAGTTGACGATCGACATATCCCTTAATGTGGAGCGGATCAGGGTATAGTAGGGTTCGATATTGCCGACATGGAAAAAGACACCGGAATCTTCCAGGATGGTTTGCCAGTTATCTTTTAATCGGGCATATTGGATGGTCGAACCATCTTCTTGAATGGATTGCGCATTGACGGTATCGCCGGCAATGGTTTGGATCAGATAACCGATCGGATAGACCGTATAAGCGATCTGGGATTTCTGAACGGTACAGCCACTTGGGATCATTAGCGTAAATATGGTCAAAACCATTACCATCAAACGGGACAACTTTATTTTCATGGTATAAGTATACCCCATGGCGGGATGGTTTCATCATCAACCCTGCGTGATCTTTATGGGTCATGGTGATCGGAAAAGATATATGCACCGCTTAACGTGACGATGATATGGTCCAACAGATCGATCCCCACCAATTCACAGGCCTTGGACAATTGGAAAGTAAAGTCGATATCCGCATTGGAGGGTTCATACCGTCCACTGGGATGATTATGTGCAATGATCAAACCACAACATTCGATGGTCAAACCATGATGGAGGATGGAGCGGATATCGACGGACAAGCGATTGCTGCTGCCATAGGCCATTGGTTTGACTTCGATCAATTGATCCGCTCCATCCAAATAAAAACACACCAGCACTTCATGGTTTTCATGACCATAATGGGTTCGCATATACGCGATGATCTTGGTTGGATCATCGATCAATATGGATCGATTGAGCATGGTTTTAGACAATCGTTTTGCCAATTCCATCACCGCTTTCAATTCGATGGCTTTGACACTGGAAATGCCTTTGGTCTGGATCAGTGTATCGATATCGCTGTTGAATAGATCCTGCAATGAACCATGACTGTCCAATAATTCGATCGCGATATCGATACATCCTTTTTCTTTGGTGCCGTTGCGGATCAATATGGCCAATAATTCCGCATCGGTCAAGGTGGCCATACCATAGCCCATTGCTTTTTCTCTTGGGCGCAGGGATTTGTCGATTGCATTGATCTTCATATTATCTTAAGAGACAGATATCCATGGTTATGACCATAAAATATTAGGGTTTTGACCATTTCTGAAATACAATGGAAGTGAACCAAAGAAAGCGTGAACGATATGCAAGTGAATCAATTGAAACAAACCCTAAATGATCATGGTCTAAACCATGTCCTACTTTCCGGTATTGTCGAAACGGATCAACTGGATCATGTATATGATCGATTGCACCAGATGCTGGACCACTATATGGCCTTATATGGCACCAGTGATGATGTGATCGTGGTCTCGACTCCCGGAAGAAGTGAAGTATGTGGCAATCATACCGACCATCAGCATGGATTGGTTTTAGCCACCAGTATCAATCTGGATGCCTTAGCCATCGTCAGTAAAGATCAAAATGGTATAACCATCGATTCCGATGGTTATACCATCCCCTTTGTCGATATTGACGATATCAAGATCGATCCAAACAAATACGGCACCAGTGAAGCCTTGATCAAGGGCATACTGGCTGGATTTATCAACCATGGTCATACCATCGGGGGTTTCCATGGTGTGATCACTTCCGAAGTATTGAGCGGTTCGGGATTGAGTTCTTCCGCTTGTTTTGAGGTATTGATCGCCACGATCCTTGATGCGTTGTACAATGGTTCGACCATCGATGCACTAACGTTAGCCAAGATCAGCCAATATGCCGAAAACGTCTACTTTGGCAAACCCAGTGGCTTGATGGATCAATGCGCCTGTGCGATCGGTGGATTGGTCTATATCGATTTCAAAGATCCGCAGGATCCTGAAGTCTTATCGTTTCATGTGGATTTTGCCAAATTGAATACTAGCTTATGCATCGTCGATACCAAAGGCAGCCATGCCGATCTGACCGATGCGTATGCATCGATCCCACGCGACATGAACGCCGTTGCCCGATGGTTTGACCAGGATGTATTGCGAAACGTCGATCCCACACTGTTTTTCAAAAATATCGCTGCATTGCGGAAAGATGTATCCGATGCAGCGATATTACGCGCCATTCATTTTTATGATGAAAACAAACGCGTTAGTGCAATGGTACGATCATTGAAAAACCAGGATATGGATGCATTCCGTGCCATTGTGACCCAAAGTGCTCACTCCAGTTTTCAATATCTACGTAATGTCTGGATCGATGGTTCCAACCACGATCAAAATCTGGCATTAGCATTAGCGTTAAGCGATCACTGGCTCAATGGCCATGGTGTGGCCAGAGTCCATGGCGGCGGGTTTGCCGGGACCATCCAAGCATTTGTCGACAATGATTTTGTCAACGAATATCGCACCAAGATCGAAGATGTGTTTGGTCAAGGCAGTTGCAAGACATTACAGATCCGCAATGTCGGAACACACCTGATCGTTGACTAATCAAATGACCCGCCTTCAATGATTTTCTTTAGTCCGTCAAGCGCATTATCGTATGTGATATCCTCCTGCAGTAAATATTTAGATATTACATCATGAAAAAAAGCGTCCTGTTTGCAGGACGCCACTTGAACAACCACAACTACGCCTTGGGATGCAATCCCTTGGCTTCAAGACGCTGATGCACGACTTCCCGAACGACAGCGAATATCGTTGCAAACAACGGCACTCCAAGAAACATGCCCAAAAAGCCGAACATACCGCCGAAAA
>CALVCY010000089.1 GCA_944326175.1 uncultured Erysipelotrichaceae bacterium | reverse complement strand
AGTATGGGCGGGCATTTGAATGAACTGCTGCAGCTCAAACCACTGTTTGATCGATGTGATTATACGATCATTACAGAAACCAATCCGACACTGGATTCTTTGAAAACGACGTATGGGAACCGGGTGAAGACATTGCTTTATGCCACCAAGGCCCATATGGGCAAATACATCTTTATTTTTCCTATGAATATTTTGATTTCATTTTGGTATTTCATAACGATTCGCCCCGATGCGGTGGTCACCACCGGAACACATACCGCCGTTCCGCTATGTTTTATTGCACATCTGTTTAAACGGAAGGTGATTTATATCGAAACTTTTGCCAATGCGACCACTGCGACGGCAGCGGGGAAAATCGTCTATAAAATTGCGGATGTGTTTTATGTGCAATGGCCAACCATGCTGGAAGTGTATCCCAATGCACGATATGCAGGGAGTGTATTTTAATGATTTTTGTAACGATCGGAACACAGGACAAACCGTTTCACCGGTTGTTGGAAGCTGTGCGGACATTGAAAAACAATGGTCAGATCAAGGAAGAAATCGTGGTTCAAAATGGAACCACATCGTTTAGCGATCCAACCATGACGATTATTCCGTTTATGGATATGACCACCTTTAATGATTATCTGAATCAATGTGATCTGTTGATCACGCATGGTGGTGTAGGAACGATCATGAATGCGTTGAAATTGAATAAGACCATCATTGCTGTTCCACGTCGTGTGGCGTATGGGGAACATGAAAATGACCACCAGCTGCAGATTATCGATACGTTTGCCAAAGCCCATCATCTTCTCGCTTGCATGGATCCAAATGATCTTGGAAAAGTGATCGAAAAGGCCAAAGATTTCAAACCATTGCCATGGCAAAGCAATCAGTACCAATTGCTGGATGATATCGCCAAGGAGCTTGGGTTGTGATTCTGATCAGTGATTATGATCGGACGTTAACCCAGATTGATGGTCGAATCCGCGAAACCGAGCGTCAAGCCATCCTTACCTTTCAAAATCAAGGGCATTTGTTTGGCATTGCATCGGGCCGAAGTGTCACCACCATCCACCATTTGTTGGACCAAAATCATCTACGAGCGGATGTGATCATCGGCAATAACGGAGCCGTGATTGCCGATGGGTGTTGTCATGAAATCACCCGTTTTGGTATTGATGCAAACTTAGCTGATACCGTCAATCAAAAGCTCAAACACGCCTGTTATGGGTATGCGGTATGCGATGGGAAATCCTATGCGTATCATGGATTTGGGCGGTTTACATTCAAGCGGAATATGGGATTGTCGGATTTATCGGTGGATGCGATGGTAGAGCAGAAACATGTGGTTTCATTTGTGGTTTATTTCATCAAACACCGTGAAAAGACCACATTAATCGATGGTTTGATCCATAACTACCCTCTGATTGCGTTTCCCAATGGTTTTTCCATTGATATCATGGCGGCTCACGTAACCAAAGCCAACGCTGTTGCGATCGCCGCCCGTCATTTCAAGCAACAGGATATCCATGTTATCGGAGATGGAGCCAATGACATTCCCATGATCCAGGCCTATCACGGCTATGCGGTCCAGCGTGGTTCAGCCACTGCGAAGTCCGCTGCCACCCATATCTTTACCAATATCAGCGACTGTATCCGCTATTTGACGCGATGAGCAAACGTATTATAATTGTTCCGTTAATTCAAGGAGAAAACAAATATGGGAAGAGCGCATGAAGTCCGCGCGGCTGCAATGGCCAAGACCGCGGCAATGAAAACTAAGGTTTATTCACGTTACGGTAAAGAAGTCTATATGGCTGCCAAAAGCGGTGTCCCTGATCCTGATATGAATCTGATCCTTAAACGTAAAATCGCGGAAGCCAAAGCGAACCAAGTCCCGATGGATGTGATCAAGCGTGCCATCGCAAAGGCTGCCGGTGGCAGTGATGAAAACTATATCGAGTGTCGTTACGAAGGGTTCGGTCCTGGTGCGGCCACATTGATCGTCGACTGCTTGACAGATAATACGAACCGAACTGTTTCTGAAGTCAAAACATGCTTTAATAAAAGCCATTGTAAAGTCGGCGTTAGCGGATCTGTCTCGTTCAACTATGATAATTCCGGTGTGCTTTCCTTCAATTATGATGATGAAGAAACCATGCTGGATACGTTGATCAATGCGGATGTCAATGTCAAGGATATCGAAACTGAAGATGGGGTCATGACAGTTTATACGGAACCCACAGATTTCCATAAAGCACAGGATGCCATCGAAACACTGATTCCGGATTGCAAATTCGATGTATCCGAAATCCAAATGATTCCTAATGAAACCGTTACATTGACCAATCCTGAAGACAAAGAAATGTGGAATCGTTTGATGACATTACTCAATGAATGTGAAGATGTTCAGAAAATCTACACCAATGTTGTCGAAGAGCAGGCATAGCCTGCTTTTTTCATTTGGTTCAACCATTTTAGCCGGGAAATCCGGCTTTTTTATTATCCATTTATAAAGAAGGAGGAAATGCATATGGATATGACACAGGTCATCATGATCGGAAAACTGATGGAGGATCCCAAAACCATTAAAGTCAAGACTGACGATTATTACGTCCCGGTATCCATCAAGATCTATCGCCCGTTCAAGGATGTCGATGGTGCGTTCAAAGCAGATATTTTCACCGTGCAGATGTGGAAAGGCGCTTTTTTGGATCTACAAGCCGCAGGAAAAGTAGGTAGCGATATCGTGATCGTTGGACGATTAGAAACAAAATCAATGATCATCGATGGTCAAACCACATCAACGGTCATTGTCGTTGCGGAGAAATGTTCATTTAATGGTTAGACCATGGTAGAATAACAACCACTACATAAAGGAGATTTCCCATGGCATTTGATTCATTGACCCATAAGCTGAATGAAGTTGTCCGTGATATCCAGGGCAAGGGCCACTTATCCGAAAAGAACATGGAGGAGATGTTACGAAAAGTCCGTCTTGCTCTGTTAGAAGCCGATGTCAATTATAAAGTCGTCAAATCCTTTTTGGATGATGTTAAATCTGAAGCCCTTGGTCAAAAGGTGCTTGAAAGTGTCGAACCCGGCCAGATGTTGGTCAAGATTGTTCATGATCGTTTGGTTGAATTATTGGGTGGCGATCAAGAAGAATTTGCATTAAAACCCGATCAGACGCGAATCATGATTGTTGGTCTTCAAGGTACCGGTAAAACCACATCGCTGGCTAAATTAGCCAATTATATCAAAACCAAATTGAATAAATCTGTTTTGTTGGTTGCTGCAGATACCCAACGTCCAGCGGCTATCGAACAGTTACAGACCCTTGGTGCAACCATTGGTGTTGATGTTTTTGCCAAAGATCCATCTATTGGTGCCATAGCTGTCGTCAATGATGCATTGAGCTATATCCAAAACCATCCATACGACTGTATTTTGGTGGATACAGCAGGACGTTTGCATGTCGATGAAGCGTTGATGGATGAAGTCAAGACGATTGAAACAGCATTGAAACCGGACCA
Source organism: uncultured Erysipelotrichaceae bacterium (assembly GCA_944326175.1). The sequence continues at coordinate 461 of CALVCY010000089.1, read as the reverse complement.
TGTGCTTTTAACGGTGGATGCTATGACCGGTCAGGATATTGTGACGGTTGCCAATGCGTTCAATGAAAAACTGCATATCAGCGGTCTGGTTGCGACGAAGTTTGATGGTGATGCCAGAGGTGGTGGTATCTTATCGGTCAAGACATTGACCGGAGTACCGATCCAGTTTGTTGGTGTCGGTGAAAAGATCGAAGATTTTGAAGCGTTCTATCCTCAACGCATGGCCGATCGGATTCTGGGCTTCGGTGATATCGTCTCCTTGGTTGAAAAAGCCCAGGAAACCATGGATCAAAAGAAAGCTGAAGAAAGCGCCATGCGGATGCTGGATGGTACGTTTACCATGGATGATATGCTTTTCCAAATGGAAAGTGTGACCAAAATGGGACCATTGACATCCTTGATTCGAATGATCCCGGGTATGAACCAGTTATCCGAAATGGTGGATGATACCAAAGCCAGTG
>CALVCY010000088.1 GCA_944326175.1 uncultured Erysipelotrichaceae bacterium | reverse complement strand
TGGAAAGAGGCGCACCCTTCACAAAGCTGCCGAGTTCGCCCATCTTTGCAGTTGTCCATCTCGCATTTCTGAGCGGACATGATTTTGCCGAAAGAAGACACCTTACCGCACCTCTTTTATACTTCTTGAGAACATCAATCATTTCCCGCTGCTTCTTGATTCTATGATCGATGCTTGCAAGAAAAGCGGAAATCTTCTCCTGTTCGGATTTCTTAGGAATAGCAAACTCATACTCAAGAATATGCGCTTTGTCTCCCCGAGGCATTTTAGAACCTTTGACTCCGCCCATCACATATTCAATAAAACAATCTCTTGCAATTATGTCATACAGGAAGGATGCTCTGATTTTCTCTGGTGAAAAAGCAAGTACATCTGCACTACATATACCTTCAAAACTTGCAAGCCATGCTTTTTTCAGATAGGGACGAATATTGGCAAGAAGTGTATCGCCAGGCATAAATGCGATTCCTTCTACTTCGTATTTATCCAGATAGGCTACTATTCCCTCAAAGTTTTGAAGAAGATTTTCTGTACTGACATATACATTCTTAGGCGATTTGGTTCTTTGTCTGCGAAAGCTGGTTACATCAGATAAACGAACATCTTTCCATGGCTCATCAAAGCCCGGAAAGCGCAGTTTCGGGCGCTTTTCGAGACCGTTACTAAAGGATTCAACTGGCTATTATTTTCCTGTAAAAGGAGATAACAGGAAAATGGAATCAAGAAAACTATTTAAAACAATTTTTGAGGAATGGTTAACTAAAAAAAAGTTGATGGTAACACCATCGACTTACGCAGGATTTGTTCTATCTGCTGAAAATCATATTCTTCCGAAATTTGGAGAGCTAGTATGTAGCTCAATTACTGAAATGTCGATTCAACAATTCATCGCTGATTTGGTTACAAACGGAAGAATCGATAAGAAAGGAGGTCTTTCTCTAAAAACGGTGCGAGATATTGCTTTGGTTTTAAGGCTATCACTAGACTATGCGTACAAAGTTGGCTATATCAACAAAATTAATTGGGATTTTATCGAGTACCCTAAGGATCACAGTTCGAATATGGTAAGGTCTTTATCTAAAGAAGACGAATTAGGTTTGATTCAATGTATATACTTGGATCTTAATTCAAAATCCTTTGGCATATTACTTGCACTTTTTACTGGAGTTCGAATTGGAGAACTGTGTGGTATTCAGATGAAGGACATTTCGTTAGAGGATATGACGATAAACGTAAATAAGACGGTTCAACGAATATACGATAAGCGTAAAGGCACTTCGAAGTTACATATAGGTGCACCAAAAACAACTACATCATTTCGAGTTATACCTGTTCCGAGTATGTTAAGAAATGTTCTTAAAAAGTTCTATATAGCGGAATCACCTGAAGCCTATTTGCTAACAGGTAAAAAGCGTCCTACAGAACCTAGAACATATCGGCAATACTTCAATCGTTTTCTCAAGCGAAACGGATTGGATCATTTAAAATTTCATGAGATAAGGCATACCTTTGCTGTTCGTGCTATCGAAATACCAGAATTTGATATTAAATCGCTCTCAGAAATTCTTGGACATAAAAATGTATCTTTTACTTTAAACGTATATGGTAGGGCAAACGTAACGCAGAAAAGAAAATGCATGAATCTCTTAAACGAGTTGCTTTAGTAGGCTAAATATGTTTTCTTCAAAAGGAGCACCGTCCATTGCATTGCCGATTTGACCTCTGTATTTATCAAGTATCTGAGTAACAAATGATGTGGCTGCTTTTATCGAATCAATAGTATTATCACCATTACTTAAAGTGGCAATCACGATTGAGTCAAATATATCGCCTGTCCCAGGAAAGTAGCAATCATAGTACAAATTAGATATTGTGAAAACGTGTCCTGACTGGTTTATTACATTGTCAATTGTTTTACCTTTTGTTATTCCGGTAATAACAATATTGGCTTTGGTTTGCTCGGCTAGTTTGGTGAGGATGAAACGAATAAGCTCTGAAGTAGTGATAGTTGAAACGTCTAAATTACAAAGCGCTAATGCTTCTGTAATATTTGGTTTAATTAAATCCGCTCTTTGAATCAATGGTTTCAATGCCTCGACATAATCTTGGTCTTTACCATGGTAAAACTTGCCATTATCCGCACAGATCGGATCCACAAAAACAAATGCATCTGGATAATGATCCAGTAATTTCATGATTGGACCAATTTGTTCTTTATTATCCAGATATCCAATCAAAATCGCATCGATTTTTTGCTGGTGTTCAATCAGATCATCAATGGTTTGACCAAAGAAATCCCCTAAGTGATGCACTTTAAAATTACTAAACCCAGTATGACGGGTCAACAATACCGTCGGAACCGGGATCACCTGATGACCATAGGATGAAATGATCGGAATATTCGCCATTAATGCGGCTCTGCCTACATACGAAAGATCGTTGATCACGACAACATGTTTCATGGGTTATAACCCCATCAATGCCATGATCAAACCATAGGTGGCATTGACTCCATCCATATGAGAACGCTCCATCCCATGGGAAGCAGCGACACCTGGGCCGATCAGCCCACCTTTGATATTGTTACCACCACGTAACGCAGCGCCGGTGTCGCTGCCATACATGGGATAAATATCCACAACATAATCGATATGGTTGGTTTGACTCAGTTCAATCATGGTTGAAACCAAATCATAATCATATGGACCACCACTATCCTTGGCAC
>CALVCY010000087.1 GCA_944326175.1 uncultured Erysipelotrichaceae bacterium | reverse complement strand
CGATATTTCAGTCTATAATGAATGCGTTCCACATGGAACGCATTCATTTTAAAGGAGTACTATGCTGAATCTTTTATTCATCGTCATTGCATATTTATTCGGTTCGATTTCCTGGAGTTTGGTGATCGGTAAAGTGTTCTTCCACACCGATATCCGTACTCAGGGCAGTGGGAACCTTGGTGGGACCAATGCTGGCAGAGTATTGGGAAAGAAAGTGGGAATGATCGTCATTGTCTTAGATGCATTGAAAGCTTTCTTTGCCATTATGATCGCGGTATTGATTGCACCATCGGATACAGTGATATTACCATTTGTCGGGATTGCCAGTGTGATCGGTCATTGCTATCCGATCTTTGCGGGATTCAAAGGCGGCAAGGGTGTCGCCACCTGCTTTGGTTTTGTATTAGCATTGGGTGTGTTTGTAGTTAAAGATCTGCTGTGGATCTTTGTGATTCCCTTATTGATTTTCTTGGCTACGCTATATCTGACCAAATATGTTTCATTATCCAGTATGGTCGCTATATTCTTCATGCCCTTATTTGCCTTATTCAAAGGGTATTCGATGGAAATCGTTTTGTCATTGGTGATCTTATGGTTATTGGTCGTTTACCGGCATCGGGAAAACATCAAACGGATCAAGGATGGCAGTGAGAGAAAAATCAGTTGGATGTGAAAAAATGCGAAGCGAATGCTTCGTATTTTTTTACATCCATGCAATGGTTCAACCATCTTCCCTGTTAAATCCATATAAATTTTGGATATAATATCTTTCAGGAGATAGCCAACTATGCAAACACTCGTTTTGGGAATTGCCGGAGGATCCGGCAGTGGTAAAACCACCATCAGTAATATCCTGATGGAACAGTTCAAGGATCATATCACGGTGATCAACCATGATAATTACTACAAAGCTCAACATGATACCCCACTTGAAGAGCGGGCATTACGCAACTATGATCATCCGGATGCGTTTGATACCGATCTGATGATCGACCAACTCAATCAATTGAAGCATGGTCAGACCATCCAATGTCCCGTATACGATTATACGATCCATGATCGTACCGACACCTTATTGACCATCCACCCTGCCCCGATCTTGTTGGTGGAAGGTATCCTCATTTTTGAAAACAAAGAGTTATGCAATCTAATGGATATCAAAGTTTTTGTCGATACCGATGCAGATGTACGGATCTTAAGACGGTTATTACGGGATATGAATGAACGCAACCGAACGATGGAAAGTGTCATTGAACAATATTTGACCACGGTCAAACCCATGCATGAAGCGTATGTCGAACCATCCAAGAAAAATGCAGATATCATCATCCCTGAAGGTGGTCGAAATAAAGTGGCGATTGCCATGCTGATCAACCAGTTAAACGACCACCTGCACTCTCAAGGCATTAACGTATAGTGCCTCTAAAACCGGATTACTCCGGTTTTATTTATATACGAATTCTAAATAATGCACGGCTGTACACAGATTATTCGATTCGTTCAATTCGTAATATTCTCACAAAATATGTGTCTCCTAGATCCTGATAATACATTCGATACTTTGGGAAAAACTGCGGATACGTGTCTATCAGTGCCAAAAGCTCAATTTTATAATCCGACGAATCGATCGAGACCAGATCACTTGATTTTTTTAAGCCATTAACAAGAATCCCATCATTCAAAAAACGCGTTGCCAAGGAATAATATAGCGGTACATAATCTATGTACTCATCTGTTTCATTGAGAACATAAACGCCACGCGAATATGGGAAATCTTCAGGTGTGTAAGAAAGATAGCTTGAATTTTCCGAATCGTTGATCAGACTAGTATAAGCAAGACTGAGTTCAGATGATACATCAACAGAGATACCGAACAGTTCTTCATAGGCCCGATTAATCTCATCATAAGCAACAATTAAGTGATATCCTTCGCGAACAGCATTTGTATTAAATTGGAGCGCATAACTTGGATCGTCCTTTAAAAGACATCGACGTTGCTCACACCAATATCTATATACAATTCCCATGATCGGTGCAGTCAATCTTTCGACATCAATATGTTCAAAGTCTCTGTCATCACGATGAATAAACGAAGAAATAAACAAAGAACGACCTACTTTATCCATTTCATCAAACCGAACCACACCACTATGCTGATCATCAAATAAATACATTCCAACCAATGATATATTTGCGCCATTAATGACGTTACTTAAAGTATTTCGCGTGAAATCATCGGATATTTCTTCAATTCGACTATCGTTTTGTATGTTTTCAACATCAACCGATGATTTCAAGTCGGGATAATAATCCAATATCGCATTTGTATTATTAACTATTATTACTAGTTCATTAGCGCTCATGAAAATCTGGTTGTATAGATCGACATAAAAATGGACCATATTTCCAAAAGCACGACTTCCCAACTCATTATCATAGATCATTCGTTCGTGCATATCTATCCCAATGGGAAATACCTGTTGATCTTCTGTCGTAAAATCACCAGTAAAGGAAGAAATTCCATAACTTGAAAATTCCATTTCCAAATCAAGAATCCCAGTTGTTTCACTTCCGTTTTTGTTATATGTAATGCGTTTGACTAAACTGGCGATATTTAAATCTATCTGGCTATTGTATTCGATACTTATTCCGTTTTCGCTATCTTCCAAACGAGCATTATTTTGTGAATCAAAGGATAAAGAAAAGCTAGTATTACTTACATGATTAAGAACTTCTAATGCATTCAATTTGTTTGTTTCAGCGGATTCTGTCGGTGATATCGACGGGGTGACCTCAAAAGAAGTTAGATTATCCACCGATTGGTATATATCCTTGCATCCTCCAAAAATAAATAACATTATTATGCCAAACACTCTAACTGAAAACTTTTGCATAATTCCTCACGACAATTCACGAATTGACACAATAGTACAAATATCTTGACCTTCAGGGCATACAAATTCCATTCGAAATTTCGGGAAAGCGTTGGGATATAAGTCGATGCTATCACGGATATATCCTTCAAATGCATCAGAGAATGCAAATAATTTTTTACCTTTGTCAACGTTCTCTACTCGAATCCCATTAATATCAAAGTAATCATTGTTCCAATCATACAATGCCAATGGAATATAATCTACAAACGCACCTGAGTCATCTTCAAAAATATCTATGATGTACACACCATGGTTAGCATGAACTCCATCTCCATCAGAATTATAAATATAAAATCCATTTGTTACGGGATCATAAGGAGCACGAAGATAATTCTGGTCAATTTGTAAGTCTACATCAACCGTTATATCGAAAACATTCTGGTAAAGTTTTTCGAATGTTTCTTTAGTAATCATAGAATGATATCCATCTAAACCCAACGATGAAGTGAGATCGGGTGAGCCATCAAAGTTACCTTTAAAATAACATTTATCGCATTCACATGTATACTCCCTATATAAACTCGCGAAAGGAACAAAAAACTGTTCAAGTTCAACACTCGAAAAATCATAAACATCATGATGAATAGGACTGGCTACCATCAGTGTTTTTTCGATTGGGGACAAATCTGAGCAAAAAATCCAACCTCCTCCGCCACTTTGATCGGAGATATAAAACCGTTGTTCACTCCTAACAATCTGATCAAAATAGTCATCATTGGAATCAAAGTTAATTGAGCGACTTAACAAATCTCGATTATTTACTGGGTTCATGTGATCGAAGGTCGTATCGATATAATAGGTCATCATATAATGAAACGATGAACTCATCTTCGAAAAGTACAATAATTGGTCACGCAGTATGTTATATAACTGTGGCGTGAATTTAATTATATTTCCAAATGTATTGCTTCCTGTTTCATTATCCATAATGCGTTGCATGAAAAAATCAAAGCTAAACGGGAAGCTTTGTCCATCATTCGTTTCTAATATTCCAGTTATCGAATCAAAGCCGGATGTTTCGTTAATACAAATCTCTATTTGCACCATTGCGGACTTCGTAACTGTATCTTTTTCGTAACTAAATATAGAATACAAGTCTGCATTAAGCTTTCGACTATCCCGCATATAACAGAGCTTTATTTCTGTTGATTCATCTATGAAATTAACCGTCCATTCGTCATATGCGTTCAAAACAAGATTTGTAGACCAAAAATCATTGAAATCATCAAGCCACTCAACATTGATAGGATCATCATGAATAGCATCTGCTTCACTTGGATACTGACCATCCGTATCAATCGTCGGATTTGTTGTAGTAGAAAGAGTATATGTTTCTTCAACAACAGAATCATCAGAGAAATTCGTTGGCTCTACATGTACTCTGGAGCCAGAACATCCATTCAGAATAGAGAATAGGATAATCAAAAATAGAAGCTTGTATTTCATAACTCAAAAAGAATTCAATTAATAAAGGATTTACTTTCCGACCACATCTATGATTGCTACGAAATCACTGTCACTCAGTTGCTGATATGTCATTTCATAGTGAGGAAAGGCAATCGGATAATCTTCCATGGCTTCAACCAACGCATTCGATAATCCGCTTTTTTCTGGTGCCATCAAATCCG
>CALVCY010000086.1 GCA_944326175.1 uncultured Erysipelotrichaceae bacterium | reverse complement strand
GCAAATGGGGAAACGCGATTTTCCACTAATGAAACGACTTGGTCTTTGTACAAAAAAAGATCCGGCAAATCATTCCAGCGTGGCAGATGGCATTGCATCAGATGGTCGAGCCATTGTTGATATGACGTATTATTGGTACTCATTTACGCCATCCTTTCATACTGCATCAATGCATCGATCGCATCATCGATCTGTTCGATGGTTGAACCATCGTCATCGTATACCCGAAATGCATTGGATAGATCCCGTTTGAAATCATCCGTCAGTGTTTGCTGCATGATCGCCGCTGCATTGATCATATGTTGTTTCAACGCGTTTCGCTTATTAAACAATGCTTCTTCGCCTTTGACATGATCAAAAAGAATATGCATCGGCCACTTGGCATTGTTTTCATTTACCGACACTTTGATCAAATGCGGTAAATCATCGATCCGCTTCAAATCACGGAGCACTCCTTTCCACGCACTGGCACCCTGATCACTGTCTAAAATCAAAAAAGCATCGGCTTTTTCACTTGGCGTATACAAAAGATAGGGAATATCCGTCACTTCATGCACGGTTTGATCAAGTATCGAATCATCGAGCGCATAAACTTTGACGCCGGTACATACCGATTTGATTTTTTCGTAAATAAGCGGGCTGACACCATAAACAAACAATTTGGAACTCATAATGACAATTATACAGGATTACGATCAAAAACGGTGAAAAGGTAATCCGGGCATACCGGATTACCTTTTCACATTTGTTTGATCGAATCGCTTACCCACTAACTGGATTTGACACGGATCCACAGATCTGCCAATTGGGCACGCAATGTTTCATTATCGGTAAACACTTCATCATTGGCACCATTGACACGTGGTGAATAAGCGTTGATACCGTCAAACGATTCACTGGCAACCTGTTGCTTCGCATCCGTAATGACACTGGTATAGCCAACAAATGAACTGTTCAAATAAGCCACTTCGGGATCAGACATATAGTTGATGTATTCATTGGCCAATGCCGGACATGCAGCATTCGCGGGAATGACCATACCATCGGTCCAGGAGTTCGTTCCACTTTCCGGTTCATAATACATCATGGATGGATTCTCACTCATGATATAAGCGGCATCCCCGCTGTATACGATGGCGATATCCTTTTCACCCACGATCATGGCATCGATCACTTCGTCGGTCATATAAGCCGGGTCGACCGTTTCGTTCATTTCCAATAACCATTCATAAGCCGCTTGGATTTCAGCTGGATCTTCGGTATTCATAGAATAACCTAATGCTTTGAAAGCAACCATGAATGCATCGCGTTCACTGTCATACATGACCACTCTTCCAGCAAACTGTGGATCGTGATAGACATCAAAGCCTTCACTTTCGACAATGGCCGGATCAACGGTATCCTGGTTGTATAGGATTCCAACAGTACCAGTGAAATAAGGAATAGAGTAGGTATTATCCGGATCATATGGTAAGCCAAGATACGCCGGATCGACCTTATCGAAATTGGTGATCACTTCTTTATCCAATGGTTGCAACATATCTTCATTAATCAACCGCTGGATCATGTAATCACTGGGATAAAGCACATCATAAGACGCACCACTGAGCAATTTGGTGTACATACTTTCATTGGAGTCAAACAGACTGTAATTGACTTTGACCCCATAGGTATCTTCAAAATCGGTCAGTGTGGAAGGGTCAATATATTCGCCCCAGTTGTAGACATTGAGCGTATCGCAGCCATAAGCTTCGATCGGATCAACAGCAGCGCTGTTGCCATTGCCACTGCAGCCAGCGGCCAGTAATACTGCGCTAAGGCAGCAGACATTCCATTTCTTCATCATTGGGTTTTCCTTTCTTTTCATGTTTATGGTTTTTGCGTTCCATGATGCGCGGCACCACATGCATGCCAACAAGCACCAAGGAAACGAATAGCACGATCAATGCACTCAATGCATTGATACTGGGATTGATGCGTTTGTACATCGCATAGACATAAATCGATATATTGTTGATCCCTTCTCCAGTATTGAAGAATGAAATCACAAAGTCATCGAAACTCATCGTAAATGCGATCAACGCACCAGAGATGATGCCTGGGACGATCTGCGGGATGATGACTTTATATAACGCCTGAAACGGCGTGGCACCTAGATCCATCGCTGCTTCAGCTAAATTTGGATCCAATTGACGCAGCTTGGGCATCACCGAAATCAATACATAGGGAATACAGAAGACGATGTGGGAGATGATCAAGGTGGCCATTCCCAATTTGATGTTCAATCCGATAAAAAATAACATCAGAGAAATGGCAATGACGATCTCTGGCATCATCATGGGCAGGTTGTTGATCTGTTCGACGACTTCACGCACGATTTTTCGACTGCGAGATAAGCCGATAGCGGTCAAGGTACCAACGATCGTGGAGATCAGTGTGGCAATAATGGCCACATAAATGGTCACCCATAACGCTTCCATGATCGTGCGATTGGTAAACATAGCTTCATACCATTGCAATGACAATCCCGTAAAATGTGTCAGTGAACGGCTGGAATTGAAGGAAAAGAAGCACACATAGACGATCGGTACATAAAAGAAGATCAAGGATGCGATCACCAAGATACGGGAATACGGATTGTTGTTTTTTGATTTTTTCATAAACTACGCATCCTCACTTTCCCCAACTTTTCTATCGGCGCGTTTGGTTAAATACATGGAAACCAGCACCACGATGGCCATGATCAAGGATATGGCGGAGCCAAAATTCCAGTCATTGGTCGTGATGAAATAATTTTCGATCAAATTACCGATCAATACAAAGTCTCCCCCACCCAGTAATTTGGGAATGAAGAAACTGGATACGGCCGGTAAGAATACCAATGTGATCCCAGATAACACACCCGGGATGGAGAGTGGTAAGACCACTCGCTTGAATGTTTCAAACTTATTGGCACCCAAGTCATAAGCCGCTTGGATCAGACTGTTATCCATTTTGGATAAAGATCCATGGATCTGTAAGATCATAAACGGTAAGAAGTTATAGACCATGCCGATATAAACTTTCATATCCGCGGATAATCCGGTAGCAGACAAGATCCCACGCCATGCATACGTTCTTACCAGCATATTGATCCACATGGGAAAGGTGATCAACAAGATGATCGTGGCCTGCTGGTGGCTTTTCATCTTGGCAATACCATAGGCAACTGGATAACCGATCACTAAACAGATGATGGTGGTCACCACTGCGATCACTAATGATCGTCCAAGTACACTCGGGAAAATGGCATCCTGGAAGAATCGCAGGAAATTATCCAATGTGAACGAAAATGAGAGCAACGTCCCATCCTTGGTGAACGCATAGAGCACGATCATCAACATCGGGATCACGATCAATATCGTGATCCAGATGATATATGGAATGGTCAGCCGTGCAAAACTTTTCATCAACCGACCTCCTTGCGCATGACATGGATGTCTTCCGGCGCAAACTTGAGTGCGACACGGGCATCTTCTTCCACTTTATCGGTGGTATGGATCTTGAAAACACGTCCCTTGGTACGGAAAATGATGGGATATGTTCCTTCCGTGATGGTTTCATCATCAAAATCATAATCCACTTCGACAATATCGATTGGCGAATCATCTTCCAAGGACCATGCCGTTGCATTGGCCCACATCTTCAAATCCGTGTCCAATGCCACCGAATCCTTGATATCATCGATGGTCACGGTAAAATCGTACGCGGCGATACCGGTATTGGTTTTTTCATCTTCGACATTGTCTGGCTCGATCACGATCGCCTTGACCGTGATCGCCGTGCCGTTTGCCGTTTCGAATGTAACGGCATAACTGCCCGGTTTGTTTTCGAAGGTATGGGAAACTTTGTTGATGGAAAGCAATTCATCATTCTCATCCCACGCTTGTGCCGATGCACGGGTGATCAGATCCGCATCGGTAAGATCATCCGTCAGATCTTCCAGATCAATGAAGAAATCATTGGCACTGATCTTTTCCCCGGCTTCCGCATTGGTCGTATCATGGTTGGCATTGACATGCATCTTGACGGTCTTGCTGGTTCCGGAAACGGTTTCGACCATGACTTCGTAATGCACACCCTTGAACAATACACTTTTGACCGTACCATTAAGGATCCCCTGTCGCAGCGGGACGATATCGATATCCTCTGGACGGATGACGATGTCCACCGTTTCGTTTTCCTTAAATCCGGTATCCACACATTCATAGTTTTTATCATCAAAGCGCACCAATCGATCCGCTAACATCGTTCCTTCGATGATATTGGACTCACCGACAAATGTAGCTACGTAGGTATTGACTGGTTCGTTGTAAACATCCGTCGGTGTACCGATTTGTTGGATCTCGCCCTCTTTCATGACCACGATCTTATCGCTCATCGTCAAGGCTTCTTCCTGATCATGGGTGACAAAAATGAAGGTGATGCCGACTTCCTGCTGGATGCGTTTGAGTTCACGTTGCATCTCTTTGCGTAATTTCAGATCCAATGCGCCCAATGGTTCATCCAATAGTAGCACTTCTGGTTCATTGACCAATGCACGTGCAATGGCCACGCGTTGCTGCTGGCCGCCGGATAATAAGGTAACATTTCGATTTTCGAACCCTTCCAGATTGACCAAAGATAACATACGCGTGACTTTTTGCTCGATGATATCCTTGGGCTCTTTTTTGATTTTCAATCCAAAAGCGATATTGTCATACACATTCAAATGCGGAAACAATGCATATTTTTGGAAAACCGTATTGATCGGTCTTTTGTACGCTGGGGCCTTGGAAATATCCGTCCCGTCAAAAAGCACGGATCCACTGGTGGCATCCAAAAAGCCACCCAATATACGCAACAGCGTGGTCTTACCACAACCACTTGGACCAAGCAATGTGACAAATTCGTTTTCATAAATATCAAGGTTGATCCCTTTTAAAACGACATTGCCATTAAACTCTTTGACCACATTCTTGAATGAGATCAGTTTTTTCATGTGTTCATTTCCCCTTTCCAATCAATGAATACACGCGGTCTGTTAGAAAATCGGCGGTGTACACACCCAGATCAGTTCGACCTCGCTCTCGCTGCGATTTTCGATCCAGTGTTCCTTTCTTCCAGTGAGATAAAACGTATTCCGTTTTTTCAACCGCCAAGTCTGTTTATCCGCAAATACCAGCGTTGGTGAACCTTTCAACACAAATCCGAATTCTTCACCGGTATGGCTTTGGATCACCATGCTGCTGCCTCCGGGTGCCAGCTTGAGCAATATCGGTTCCATTTCATTTTTCTGAGCATTGGGCACCAACCACGTACGAGTGAATGTTCCTTTTTCGTCTACAAAATAATCTGCATTGTTGAAGATGACTTTGGGTATGCTATCTTCTTTGAAAAAATCCGACATGGAAATGCCCAACACCTCCGTAATGTCTTCCAGAGTCTGGATGGATGGCGTGTTGACGTTATTTTCCAGTTGCGAAAGAAAACCTTTTGTCAACTCGCAACGATCCGCTAATTCTTCCAGTGTCAGATCCCGGCTCACCCTTAATTCACGAATGCGCTGTCCAATATCCATCCCATCACCTCCTGTTTACAATCACTAAACAATCTGTTTTCTAAAACAGAACCGAAAAGTATTATAATAGTAAACTTGAGATTTACAATAGGTAAACACAATGAATTTCAATGAAATTTTGATTTCGCGTAATTGTTAATGCAATGTACGCAAAAAACCGACCGTCTGTACGGTCGGTCGATTGAGTTGGTTCACACTTATGCGTGCTTTGCCGCCTTCGCGTTTTTTTGAGCCTTGATGACTTTCAAACGAGAAAATTCTTCCCGCTCCTTTTCATCCAATGCATCGGAAATGAATTTGATCTGTGCCGTCGTATTCGGGATCACGATATTTTTCAATGCATTCGCTCTTTTTTGAGTCTTGCGGATCGCATTGGCCAAACGATAGGCCGATGAATCGATTTCCGCTAATTTCATCGTCATGGATTTGACTTTATTAAATTGAATATACGCCTCATCCACACGGGAGTTGGAAATTTCGATATCGTATTGCATCGTCAACGGTTGTTCATGGTAGATCACTTTGGGGATCTCCACACCCATGACGGAACGATACGTGATCTCAATCCCATCGTCCACTTTGACCTGACGGGTCAATTCACTGATGACACCAAGAGAAACATTGGCCTGTTGCAACAGATAATATGCCGTTTCATAGGCTTGGGTGATCGTATCACGCAATAGTTTGACTTCACCGACCAGATTCATCATCTCACGGATCAACACATTGCGTTTGCGATCCAACAGATCGTACCCCATCGTGGCCAGTGAAAGACTTTTCTTACACGCCAGCAGGTTACCTTTGGTTGCGGTGATCTGTGCCATGGTTATTCACCACCGTTTTCTTCCAACTCAATGATACGTTTGCCTTGCGTTGGATGATAGTTTTCATTGATCAATGCCGGATCCAGTCGATCCAATGCTTCTTTCGGAAGTTGGCTCAACAGTGCCCATCCCAGATTCAACGTCTGATTGATGGAACGACGTTTGAATCCTTGTCCGATAAAGACATGTTCAAACAAATCGCCGAATTTAAGATATTGTTTATCCATGTCGCTCAATTCGTCTTCACCGATGACCGATGCCAACGAACGTGCATCCTGTACGGCTGCATAACAAGCAAATAACTGGTTAGCGACGTCCTGATGATCCTTTCGGGTCAATCCCTCACCGATGCCGTCTTTCATCAAACGACTCAAACTGGACAAGACACCGATCGGCGGATAGATACCATTGGCATCCAATGCACGGTCCAACACGATCTGTCCTTCGGTGATATAACCCGTCAAATCCGGTACTGGATGGGTGATATCATCATTGGGCATGGTCAAAATCGGGATCTGGGTGACCGAACCACTGGCGCCTTCGATCATTCCGGCGCGTTCGTAAATCGTCGCCAAATTGCTATACAGATATCCCGGATAGCCTTTACGTCCTGGGATTTCGCCCTTGGAAGAACTGAATTCACGCAATGCTTCACAATAGGAGGTCATATCGGTCAAAATGACCAGGATATGCATGTTGTGCTCAAAAGCAAGGTATTCTGCCGCTGTCAAAGCACACAGTGGTGTTAATGTTCGTTCGATGATCGGATCATTGGCTAGATTGACAAACATCACCACACGTTCCATAACGCCAGTTTCTTCAAAACTACGCTTGAAATATTCGGCGACGTCGTGTTTGACACCCATCGCACCGAATACGACACCAAATGCCTGTTCATCATCCCCGGCCAATTTGGATTGACGCACGATCTGTGCAGCTAATTTGTCATGGGGTAAACCAGAACCGGAAAAAATCGGAAGTTTTTGACCACGAATCAAACTGTTCAGTCCATCAATGGCACTGATACCGGTCGTGATGCAGTTTCGTGGATAACGACGGCTGACCGGATTGATCGGAGACCCATTGATATCCAAAAATTTATCCGCATAGACTTCCCCAGCACCGTCGATCGGTCGACCTGCACCGTTGAATGTACGTCCTAGCATTTCCTTACTGCACGCCAATTCCATCGGATGGCCCAGAAACCGGGTCTTGGTATTGGTCAGTGACAATCCGCTGGACCCTTCAAAGACCTGGACCATCGCCTTATCGGCTTCCAAATAGACCACACGGCCGTTGCGAGTCGTTCCATCTTTGCATTCGATGGAGACCATTTCCTCATTGGAAATCCCTTGGACATGATCCAAGGCCACCAGCGAACCGTTGAGTTCATTCAAACCTAAATATTGTACGCTCATGGGACTCCTTTCTAATGCACACTGGCCAGTGCTTCATCGATCAAACGGTTATAATCATCCAATTTGGCGATTTCACTGTTTTTGATCTCATATTTGATCTTGACCAGTTTATCAAAGATACCGGTCGCTGCGATCAAAGATACCGGAATGTGTTTAGCAATCAATGGCTTGCATTGATTCTGTAGATACAGGATCAATTTGGCCATCTTGTATTGTTTTTCCAGTGGGACATATGTATCTTCCGCATGGAATGCATTTTGTTGCAAAAAGCCGACTCGGATCAATTTGGCGATTTCCAGCGTTAATTTCTGATCTTCCGGTAACACGTCCGCGCCGATCAGTTTGACGATCTCATTCAGTTCGTTTTCTTCATGCAGGATGCGAGATAATGTATCGCGTACACTGATAAAATCCGCAGCGACGTTTTTACGGAACCAGCGATTCAAATCGTCTTTGTATTCACTGTAACTCTGATTCCAGTTAACGGAAGGATAGTGACGTGCATAGGCCAATGCTTTGTCCAATGCCCAAAAGCAACGAACGAATCGCTTCGTATTTTGTGTCACCGGTTCACTAAAGTCGCCGCCTGCCGGAGAAACGGCACCGATCAATGTAACGGATGCTTCATTTCCGTTTAATGTTTCGACATAACCGGCACGTTCATAGAATTGAGCGATGCGGCTTGGCAAATAAGCTGGGAAGCCTTCTTCGGCCGGCATTTCTTCCAAGCGTCCGCTGATTTCACGTAATGCTTCGGCCCAACGACTCGTCGAATCAGCCATCATGGCGACATGGTAACCCATATCACGATAATATTCAGCAATGGCTACACCCGTATAGATACTGGCTTCGCGGGCCGCGACCGGCATATTGGACGTATTGGCGATCAAGACAGTACGATCCAATAACGGTTTACCGCTTTTCGGGTCGATCAGTTCGCTGAACTCTTCCAGAACCTGAGTCATTTCGTTGCCACGTTCACCGCAACCCACATACACGATGATATCGGCATCACACCATTTGGCCAGCTGATGCTGCATCATGGTTTTACCCGCGCCGAATCCGCCTGGGATCGCCGCAGCACCACCTTTGGCGATCGGGAAAAGGGTATCGACGACACGCTGACCGGTAATTAAAGGAATCGTCAGTGCTTTCCGTTGTTTGACCGGACGAGGAGAGCGGATGGGCCAGCGTTGCGCCATGGTCAAATCAATGTGCTCCCCATCGTCATCTTCAACAGTGATGATCGTTTCATTGACACTGTAGGTGCCATTTTCAACGACGTGGATGACTTTCCCTTTGACATTAGGTGGGACCATGCACTTGTGCACGATCAGGGAAGTCTCGGGTGTGGTGGCAAAAACTGTTCCACCTTCGACCATATCGCCAACGTGCACCGTAACGGTGACATCCCATTTTTGATCAGGATCCAACGCATCGATATGTTCACCGGCTTGGATGAATGCACCCTGTTTGGCTTCGATTTTCCGCAATGGTCGCTCAATACCGTCAAAGATATTGCGCAACATACCCGGTCCAAGTTGGGCGGATAACAATGTACCGCTGCCTTTGACCGGTTCACCGACTTTCAAGCCGGTGGTGGATTCATAGACCTGAATCACTGTTTTTTCGTCGGTCATGGAAATGACTTCGCCCATCAGTTCCTTTTCACCGACAAACACCATTTCCATCATGGAAAAGCTACGGGTATTGGCCACGGTCACGACCGGGCCGTTGATTGAATAAATGGTATCGCTCATATCTCTCCTTTCCATGATCATAATGTCAGTCCGCTGTGGCCCTCAAACCACGTGCGGGCTTCACTGATCCGGCTTTTCAGTCGACAATCGACTTCAAAGTTGGTCTGGGGATCGACGACCAGAAAGCCACCGCAGGTGGCGTTGATTTCCACATATTTGGGATTCAATCCCTTGGCATACATCATTTCCAGCAAGAAATCCTTATCTTGCTTGCGAGCATGCAACTCACAACGACTGCTGACAGCCGGCAAGGCATCGATTTGACGTTTGCAATAGTCCTTGTACAAGGGACCGTCCAGTTGGGCAATGACATTTTCACGCACTGCCTTGAACAATTCATTGACCAGTTGCTGACGTTGTTCCAGCAACTGACGCTTGCGCATCAATGTTTGCTGGGAAAGTGTGGTGGTTTCTTCACTTTCGATTTCAATGGCTTCGGAATTGTAGAAATTTTCCACTTCTTTATCGATGCCCATGCAATAGTTGTGCATGGTCTCATCATGCATATTGGCGATTTCTTCCTCGAGTACACCTAAAACCAGATCGCCATCTGTCTTGGCGTCGGCTTTGATATTGGCAATGGTTTGCGTTTTACTCATGGTTGTTCCTCTTTACAATTTCACACCGATGGCATCAGAAATATAAGCATCGATGGTTTCACCAATTTTGGAGTTGCCATGGCGATCTGGGATCTCGCATAACAACGGTTTGCTCAGTTTGAGTTTATATTCCGCAATTTCTTCCGGGATCAATTCCACGATTTTGGTGGTGAGCAAGATCACGGCATATTCCGGATTGGCAATCGCATTTTCAAGTGCGACTTCCACTTCTTCCCGTTCATGGACAACTACCCCATCGATCCCACAAAGGCGCATACCCATCTGGGTATCGATGTTGTCGCTGATCAGAAAGGCTTTCATATTTAAAAGCTTTCTTTACAGGGCATTGATGATCAAGATGGAGATCAGCAAACCATAGATGGCCACACCTTCGCCCAAAGCAACGAAGATGATGGCTTTACCAAAGTTTTCACTGTTTTCACTGATCGCACCAATTGCAGCCGGTGCAGCAGCGGCGACCGCAATACCAGCACCGATAGCGGAACAGCCAGTAGCTAGCGCAGCGGCAATGAATCCCATTCCCTGAGCCATGGATCCAGTCATCGCATCCACAGCAGTGGCTTCTTCAGCCAAAATGGAGAATGAATTCCATTGACTGATGATCACCATGGCAAACACACCGATAAATAAACTGATCTGACACAATAACTTCATCTTGCCATTGCGCACATCCTTTTTATTGAACATCAGAAATAATGGCGCGATGACGGCCACCACAGCAACTAACGGCAGAAATAATTCGACAGTAGACAACATGTTTTTATCCTCCTATTCAATCTACGCTCATTACGGTAAACTGCTTACCGCCACCGACAAAGTAACGGGAAAACATTTCATAATATTCCAAACGCAACGTCTGGATCCCAACGATCAAACCTTCCAATGCCATGACAAACAGGTTACCGATCACAAATACCAACGGACTGGCTCCTCCGACCATATCCATCAATGTCATGACCACCAGCATCATTCCAGCATGGCTCAATACGAATCCACCTACACGCAGATAGCTCATCGTATTGGTGATAAAGGAAAGCACGACTTCAAAGCATTCAAAGAACGCCTCCAACGCATAATTGCCCCATCCGGCTTTCGGCGTGAACTTTTCACCATGTTCGAGCGCTTCAAAGCGTTCTTTCAAGAAGAAGCAAATGATCGGAATGATGATGAAGATCAAACACACCGGCATATCAAATAGCATCGGAACACTGATCATTCCCATAAAATTAAGCACGAAGAAGATCACGTAGGCGAAAAATATAAGACCGGCAATGCCGTTTTGTCCATAAATCGCTTCCGCCTTATGTCCTTGCTTGAACTTGATGAAAATGTTCATGCTCTGACAAATCAGCGTCAACAAGACACCGATGGCAATCGCGCCGATCAAAAGCGTCATCGTATTGGCTGAATTCATCGTTTCAAATAGCAGATGTTCGACATTGAACAGTGCCTGATGCACTGGAACGAGGATTTCTTCGTTTCCGAAGACTGAGCCGAATAGAAAGCCGAAGATCATCGCAAAGATCCCACAACGCCCAACGATGCCGGCCAATTGATTGCCAGTCTTCTTTTCCAGCAATAATCCACCGATAAACAACAACGCCCCTTGACCTAGATCACCGAACATGATGCCAAACAATAAGCAATACGTGATGGCTAAAAACGGCGTTGGATCGATTTCGGTATAATCTGGCAAAGAATACATTTTGACAAACATCTCAAACGGACGGAAGAACCAGCTATTTTTCAATCGCGTCGGTTTTTTGATCGCGTCATATCCATCCATCGTTTCAACAGTGACATTTTCGCCAAACATGGCTTTGAACCGATCAAGATCACTGTTGGCGACGAAACCATATAGATTGTAGTTTTCATCATCTTTCAGGATATACGCATGTAATTTAGTTTTGGATGAACCCAACAAACAATAGGCATAGACATCATTGAGTTCATTCCGATATTTTTCTGAATAAGCTTTTCGATCCACTAGCGGGATATCGATGTTTTCAAAAAACAAGGATTGCAGGATTTCCAGGGTCTTTCGATAATAACCATCACTGGTACCGATCAACACCCAAGCATAACGTTCATTTTGCATGACCACTTCATAAATGAACGCTTCCTGTTCCAAAACGGAAAGTTTTTTGATCGACTCCACTGGCAGTCGCCCGAAACGGATATCGATGTAGCGCAATGAATGTAGATCACTGTAATTCAGTGGTCGGATCAAATCCAATGCGGCTTCATCTTCCGATGAAAGATTGCCACGACTCGAATTGTTGAAACAGGCGAAATCACTCTCCCATTGTTTCAATTTGGCATCAATCTCTTCCTTGGTATATTCATGCGCACATCCTGCAGAAGCGTCTAACGAAATCCCCAACAGATTGGCATACCCCTGAAGTACATTGATATCTTCTTCAAAGTAATTGACTTCCTGGATGGGATCCCCTTTGACATGTTGACTAACCAAGGCGCTGGCGCTTTCTGCACTCAACAGCTTGGAATCCAATGCCGTATGCAACATCTCATCCATATGCGATTTATCCGTCGTTAAGCGGATAAACTGCATTTTCTGAATTGCCATATTCTCCTCCCTTTCACTCTATCAGCAATGACGCGATCTTATCGGGCGCGATATGATAGCGGATGCCTTCGATGATATTGACCAAATTATCAACTTCCGTTTCCGAAAGTACCATATAACTCATTAGCACAAAATCCGGATCCGTACTGAAATTGATCGTCTGCCGATTGATGGCATGGTTGATGGCTTTGGCCTGATATTCGATATACATGAACTGTTGATCCGATACATAATTCTTGTAACGTGATTTGCGCAGTTGCTCCAATACCTCGTCCGCATTATCCGCGTCGATCATTTTATTGATCATCTCTTTGGTAAAATTGCCATAATGCGGAGTGATCACCTCACGGATCTTATCGGGTGAGGCATTATAGTATTTTTTCAGACGATAAATCTTGATGATATTGTTCAATTCGATCAATACCGTAAACATCGATTCGATCTTGTCCCGCTTTTCGCCGCTGAACAGGGAATGGATCGTTTTGATCAAATCATCGTAGTAGATCTTGGTCAAGCGACTTTCCACACCGACATAATCGAACTCCGACATATAACGGGGTCTTGATTCAAGCAAAATCGCATAATACGGGGTATGGCGGACCACCTCCAACAGTTGGTCATAATCCGAGACCTTGGCCAATGCAAACAAATCAAAAGACATATAATGGGCCAGATGCACTGGCATCTTGCTGACCAATTCCAACTTGTCCCCATGTTCGATCATGTGCAAACAAGCCATGATCTGTTCGATTTCATTATGACCGATGATGTAATGATAGAAATGCGATTTTTCGTTACCATA
>CALVCY010000085.1 GCA_944326175.1 uncultured Erysipelotrichaceae bacterium | reverse complement strand
CGCCATCAAATATGCCATTATTGATGATGATCTGACCATCAAAGAAAAAGGACAAGTCCCGACCCCAACCGATTCACTGGACTCTTTCAAACATTCCATAGCCATGATCTATGGCAAATACATCGGCCGGGTGGATGGTATCGCCATGTCATTGCCTGGAATGATCAACAAACACACCAACAAAATCCAAATACCCGGCGCCCTTACCTATAATCAGGATACGGATATCCTTCAAGAATTGCGCAGTGTGACTACCGATCGATTTACCATTGAAAATGATGCCAAATGTGCCGCATTATGTGAAGTCAACTATGGTGCATTGAAGAACACTTCCGTTGGTGCCGTCATCATCATAGGCACGGGGATCGGTGGTGGGATCACCATCGGCAATGAAGTTTTTGCTGGAACGCATGGTTTTGCGGGTGAATTTTCTTATCTTTCTACCGATTGGTGCAAAATGAATGGATTTGATAAGAAATGGGCGAATGAATCCAGTGCTTTTAAATTGATCAAAGACATTGCGATAGCCGTAGGTCAAGACGAATTGAGCGGACCCCAGGCTTTTGATTATTGCAATCAAGGAAACGAAGCTGCATTGACCATATTGAAAAACTATACCGATATCATTGCCATGGGATGCTATAACTTACAGGCCACTGTAGATCCGGATAAGATCGCCATTGGTGGTGGGATCAGCAAGCAACCGATTCTATTGGATTATATCCAAAAATCATTGGATGATATTTATGAAAAGATGCCTATGACCATTCCACGGGCAACGATCGTACCGTGTGCCTATTACAACGATAGCAATCTGATCGGAGCATTGGCACATTATAAAAACGTGTATAACCTACATTGAGTGGATTAGACCATCATCATCCGGGATGATGATGGTTTTTTATGGATAAACGAAATAGGATGTTTATGGTATAACCATACCGTTTGAAATAAGAGAGGTCTACCGATGCGCAAGCATCGCAAAATTCTGATCAGCCGAGTATTGATACTGATGGTCGCAGGATTATCTATATTATGTATTCTCGGTGCAGTGATTTTATTTTTTACCATGATGTTCAAGAGTAACGACTCCGTTGGTTCAACCACCCCTTCCCCAACCGTTGATGTCATGGAATCCACGAGGGTTGAAGGGACCATCATCGATGCGACGATGAATACATTATCCATCGTGACCGATGATGGACGGGTACTGGCATTCAACACTGAAAATGTGGATTCGACTAGTACAGGCGATGGTCTGTTCATCGACATTCGGATACGGATCGATTATCAAGGAATTTTGGATGATACCAGCGTGGAACAGAATGTTGTGGTCCACTCCATCGAAGTGATCAATGGTTCGACCACACCGCAAAACAAACCGGAAGTGGATCCAACCGTCGAATCAACGGATCTACCTCAACCCACATCGACTCCGCAACCAACACCAACCCCTACGGCACAACCGACACCGACACAAGATCCAATCCTTGCTAAAGGCCAGGCGATATTGAATAACACGAGCATCGAAGAAAAAGTTGGACAGATGTTTATCGCCCGTTGTCCAGAAACCAATGCAACCGATGATGTCAGCGAAGATCAATTGGGAATCTTAGCAATACTGGCTGGTAATGATTTATTATGCTGTACCAATTTCCAACAGCAGATCAGTTAAGTCATCGATGCGTTGTATAATGGTACCATTTGCCAAGATCGCATTGATGCATCAGTGTTGCGCATCCTTAAGTTGAAGATCGAACTTGGATTGATTCAATAAGATATGGTTTCATTCATGTAAAAAGGACGGCTTGGGACCCCCTCCGTAAGGAAGGTGCCCCAATGATTTATATTTGGCTTCTTTTCGGATTGTGGAGTCACAATCCGATGCTCGCTACGCCTATGGACTCAACATCGTAAATGATATATTCGTGCACTGACAAAATTCATAACATAGCAATGTCCGATTTTATGTCGCTACCAACTTGCTTATTGATTAATTGAAGATTTCAATTTCACTTTCATAATATTGTTCCTGAAAATGGATTGCTTCTATAATTTTATTTTGATCGAAATTGAATCCTTCGGGTGCTGCGACCAGCTTATCTTCCACATCGTTATGGCGATGAACGATTCCGATAATACGGGCCGTGTATTCTTCGACCGGAACATCTATACCAAGCAAATACACATCGAGTTCTTCACCATCACCACCCAAAACATTTGGTATATACCCGTAATTAATAGGATAGATAAGGCCGGGGTGTTTGGGGTGTATGCTTCCAATAGGTCTATCTATTTTTATATTTACTGTTTTTCCGAGATAGGATTTTACAAGTGCTTTTCTCAAAGTATAGACGACAAAATCGTGTTTTCCCTTGAGATACATTTCTCTGCCGTTATCAACGGGAACTTGCAGGGCAAGGGATACCTTTAGATCTTCATACTCTTTTGCAACCGAAGGTGTGTTGTTAAGATAATCTCTAAAGTTTATGTAATTTATCCAGTCCATACTATTTGTATTGACGACATGGATGAAATGAGTTTGCAAATCTCCTGTACCTTCATAAAAATTACCACAGGCAAACAACAACTGATTTTTGATCGTTACTTGTGCATTGGGACGATAGTAAAAGCCAGCGTCTTTTAATTCTTTTTCAAAACCAAGAATATCATCGAAATTATCAACTGCGAGTGCAATATCAATGATCGGTTTTGCCTTTATAGAAAGTATAGAGGTG
Source organism: uncultured Erysipelotrichaceae bacterium (assembly GCA_944326175.1). Next base: position 1,995 of record CALVCY010000085.1, on the reverse strand, counting down.
CTTCCCACATGCTGAATGTCTTTTATGACATTACCCAATATCTGCTTCAAACGAGAAATTGTGTTCTGGGCTTCCATTTCCCATTCTTTTTCGTGTTCGCACAGTTTTACCATTCCTCGTTTTAATCCAATCATTACCTAACCTCCAAACGGCAATTAAGATCATATAGCCATATAGTTATGTGATCTAAGTTCCATTTAAGTTTTTTTGATTGCTTCAACCATTATAGTAACTTTATCACATAAAAAAATTTATTCTACTATTTGAATCAACGTAATCCCCCACATGATTCTGATAACAATTCCATCATTCTGACTGATTATAAAAGTGAAGGGAGACCTCTTCCTTGTGAAGTGTCTCCCTTATGCCGTCCTTTTGCGTTCAATGCGCTTAAAATGAATGATCTTGAGAATACTCATCCGATTGATTCATATGGATAATGGTGTCACCATCGTTAAAAGTTGTACCGATACGATCAGGTTTATCCATTGTTTCAATGGTTCTTTCCTGTTCAATGCATTTGGTATTGTTATGCTTTTTTGCATACATGACAACGGCTGTGCCAATGGCTGCTACACCGCTGAGTGCCATGAATGTTTTGGTTAACAATTTCATGGATCAAACCTCCTTGTTATGGATTCTATTATAACGTTATGGTTACTATCGTTTCCAAATCCCATGACAACACAAAACATACCATGGTTTAACCATAATGATCACTGATCCAATGCAATGATGCATTGGATCATATACTCAACAAACGGAAGGATACATGCCGGATCGACCTTAAAATCATCATGATGTATGGATGGTCCGATACCGGTACCAAATTTGATATAGATACCTTTGGCATGGTTGAGATAAAAACTGAAATCATCCCCACCCATGGACCGTTCAGCTTCCACAACACGATATCCGATGGTTTGAGCCACATTACGGCATACATCTACCAATGTCGCATCATTGACGACTGCCGGTGGTCCGGCAATGATTTCAACCTTGCTTTGGCATTGATAACCACTCGCGATACCGTTAGCTAACTCCTTTATCCGTTTGGTGATTCGCACACGATCGTTGCCATCCAACGTTCGAAATGTACCTTCCAATTGGGCAGATGAAGGGACCACATTCCACGTATTGCCGGCGCTGATGCGAGTTGTGGACACTAAAGTTGCATGAAATGGATCCATATTGCGGCTGACAATGGTATTCAACCCTTGGGCAATGGCTGTGGCAGCAACGATTGGATCGATCCCACTGTCTGGGTGGGCACCGTGGCAACCCACCCCTTCGATATCGATGATGAAATGATCCACAGCTGCAGCCACCGCACCGTGTGAAAGCCCTAAGGTATGGATGGGATTGGTGGGGTCGGCATGAAATCCAAGCACAATGGTACAATCATCCATTACATGGCTGTCTATGATCTTCACCGCACCCAGACTGCTTTCTTCTCCCGGTTGAAAAACGATTTTAAAGCGATGCGTGAAGCGATCTGCCAGTTCATTGAGGCGAATCGCCAAGCCGATGCCGATCGTAATATGCCCATCATGGCCGCAGGCATGCATCATGCCATCATGCAACGAAGCATACGACACCCCGCTATTTTCCTGGATCGGCAAAGCATCGATATCCGCACGGATCCCGATGCAGGGATAGTGGGGATGATCGGCATTGATTTCAACCAATATTCCCGTATTTGCGATCTTGGTATGATCGATGCCCTGTTGTTTTAAAATCGTTTCGATATGGTTTTGCGTCTGATGTTCTTCAAATGATTTTTCCGGATGTTGGTGAAACCATTTGAACGCATCAATGAGAAAATCTAAATCAGTCATGGTCGAACCACCTCCTATTGTGCACTGTTAGGATCAAAGGCATCCCGCAGTGCATCACCGATAAAATTGATTGAAACCACTAATACGATGATCAATACACCCGCCGGGATCCATAACCAAGGTTTATCGGTCAACACATTCATGGATTGGGCGGCAT
>CALVCY010000084.1 GCA_944326175.1 uncultured Erysipelotrichaceae bacterium | reverse complement strand
CAGATGCATTCAAATCTTTACATTGGATACATTGATTGCTCCATTGCGTGGCACTTTTCAATGCATCTTTGGCTTGATCAACCAACGTATCGGCTTGGTTGAAATCATAGTGGCGTGCAGCATCGATCGCCATCTTGGCATATGCATGTGCATTGCCGGCAGAAGCGATCAATGGTAACGCCACTGTATTGCTTGGATTGATCAATGATGCTTTCTCTTCCATACCTTCGTTTACAGTTACTACCTTATTAAAAATTTCTCGATCGCGCCACACACATAATTTCCACATATTTCCACGGAAATATGGAAAAAGATAAATTTGGATCGAACACATGCCCATCCAAAAGATGATAAAGGAATCCCTTTATTTATTGATAAATATCACTTAAAGGGCCTTCAATGTTAATTTAATAAAAATCACCATCATTACCAATGATAACGATGGTGATATTACTTATTGAAGCAAGCAATATCTATTCTTTCCTGAACCAACACGGCCTTATCAAACTGCTCACCGCTGTTCGTTCACCATTTCGATCGTATCCTTCAATACCTTGGTACCATCTAACGTACCATAGCTTTTATTATCGATCATTGCAATTGGAATGGTTTGACCATAGTCTTCCACTAAACGTTTATACATATGTTTCAATTGCGGTGCCAATAATAACACATCATATTGATCGATCACTTCTTCGGCTTTTTCGATATCCAAGACATCGATGGTATCATCACGATCTTGTTCGATCGCACTTTGACGCATGGTCTCTGCCAATAATGATGTACTCATCCCGATACAGCAGGTCAATAAGATCTTCATTTTCGCACCTCTTTTTCGATGGTCGAAACCATACGCATCAACATGTTAAAATCTTTTTTAATGATCAATTCATGGACATAATTGCGATTGACCAATAACTTTGACGACACTTTATAAAAAGCCATCAGATCCCGATCTGGATTATTCTCCATGCTCATCAAATAGACCAATTGCACCCGTTTCTTATCCCAAATGATGGGTTTGTTCAAGATCGCGATACATACGAATGTTCGACTCGTCATCGCTTTGAATGGGTGAGGGATCGCGACATCATTACCAAATTCTGTGACCGCTAAACTCTCCCGATGCATGATGGCATCATAGAAATCATTAGGCGTATCTGGATAAACGGTATGGATGGTATCGACCATCGTTTTCAATACATCTTCCTTGGTCGAACCATCGATATCCGTTAAGAACAATCGTGGATCAAAATACTGTCCCATGGTCAATCCATCGGTATCATTCAAGAATCGTTCGATATCCTTGATCGTTTGCTCTTCCATGAATGCACCGATCTGCAAGATCGGTACCGGTACCGCCGCATGGATCGGTACCGTAGTGATCACATAGTCCACTTGATCAAAATCAAAGCTTTCGACTTGCATCACATCTGCAGTATAGATCTGATTCAAGTATTTTCCAAAGTGATCCAAGAATTGATACTTCATCAATTGCGCGGTCCCGCGACCTGTGGAACATACCACCAAGATATTCTTTTTACCTTGGGTTTGTTTGCGACGCTCCAGTGCTAAATTAAAATGCAATGCAAAATAACCGATCTCATCTTCACGGATCGCTTTATGGTAGTGGCATGCCAATTCATCACTGGCTACGACCGCTAAGTTATACGCCATTGCATAATTGGTCTTGATATCTTTCAATAATGGATTATGCAATACAAGATCATATGCCATTCGTACGCCAAATGGGACCAAGTGCAGTGCCAACATCATCCGTAATTCCAGATCATCCCTAAGATCGATCTGATAGGCGCTATAGACCGCATCCAACATACGTCCAACGATTTCATAAACTTCGCTACTGATCACTACATTGCTTTCGATATGATCGATGGTCACGATCTTTTTTGCGGCAAGATGCACCGCGATATAAGCGATCTCATCACCAACAACAGTGACTTTGAATGCATCGGAAAGATCGTTGCAAATGGATTTGGCCAATCGATACTCGTCCCATGCCATGATCTCTTGGCGTTGATGATCGCTCATCGTAGCCAATTGATTTTTCTTGATACGGATCAATGCGATATAGATATGCGTAACAAGATTTTCAAACGAGACTTCGGCCATTTGATAATTGTCGGCACTAAAATTTCGGTAAAGGATCGTGCGGATCACAGCAACGACTTGATCTTTTCCCCAATGGTCATCGATCAAGTCAAATAACCAATCACTACTGATGGCCATCAAGGCATTCCGTACATCCAACTCATTACCAACAACTTGGATGCCTTGGCTAGGTTTAGCGATCAATTGCAGATTATACGTGGATAAACGCGCACGGACTTGTTTCATACATGGTGTCAAGGCACTGGTAGAAACGTATAGCATATCGGCAAGATCATCCAATTTGATAGGGGTTTGACTGTTGAGTAGATAATCCATGATAAAGATGACGCGACCATCGAAAGTATTGGGGATACCGACTTTTTTAGGAGTATCATAATTTCGATAAGCTGAATATAATGCTGCATCGTTGATCACTAACCGATATCCTTTTTTGGGTTTGGATTCGATGGTTGCACCATGGTCTTTCAATTCACTATTCAATAAACGGATGTCATTACGGATAGTCTTGGAACTGATAGCTAAAGCCGATGCTAATGCATCGGCAGTGATGTAGTCACCGCACAATGTAGTTAATAGATACGTTCGTCGATCATTATTCATGCTACACCTATTCTACCAAAATTGATGGTTGGACGTACCATACAAACCATGTTTATACAATGAATATGCCATCCGTTTTACGGATGGCATATTCAATCAATTTCTTCATAATTCAAGATGATGGTGGAATCATCTTGTACCGTGATGGGATCTACCAATTGAGTGGTACTACCAAGAAAGATCTCATGGACTTCATGGATTTCTCCATCATCATACGTTAAAGTAAATGTACCATGATCAAGGCCATAGTGGATATGGTCAAGATCATTACATGTGATCGTAATGGTTTGATCAAAGGGATCATTATCTAACGTGACTTTCGATAATGCTAACCATGTATTCGTTTCACGCATCTTATTTTTCCACCATGCTCAAACCGATACGTTTGCGTTTCGCATCCACCTCGATCACGGTCACATCCACCACATCATTGACCTTGACCACGTCCAATGGATGTTTGACAAACTTCGTGC
>CALVCY010000083.1 GCA_944326175.1 uncultured Erysipelotrichaceae bacterium | reverse complement strand
ATAGATGCAGTTGTTCAGACTCTTGCTCATCTTGGCATGACCATCCGTGCCCGGTAAACGCCGACAGGTGGCATTGGTTGAAACCATGATCTTTGGTTCAATTAATGTTTCGCCATACGTTTGATTGAATTTATGCACGATCTCCTGACATTGTTCGATCATCGGTGCTTGATCATCCCCCACCGGCACTACTGTGGCTTTAAATGCGGTAATATCGGAAGCCTGGGAGATCGGATAGGTGAAAAAGCCGACCGGTATGGAGGTGTTGAAACCACGCTGCTGGATCTCACTTTTGACCGTGGGATTGCGTTGCACTCTGGAAACGGTGACCAGATTCATGTAATAGAATGTCAATTCGGTTAATTCGGGAATCATGGATTGAATGAAGATCACGCTTTTATTGGGATCGATGCCGCAGGAAAGATAATCCAAAGCGACCTGAACGATGGATGAGCGGATCTTTTCGGGATTGTCAAAATTATCGGTCAATGCCTGGGCATCGGCGATCATGATGTAGATTTCATCATATTCACCGCTATTTTGTAATATTACCCGTTGACGAAGCGAGCCGACATAGTGACCGATATGCAACCGTCCGGTGGGACGATCACCGGTTAAAATAATCTGTTTCATAGACCTCCTTTGGTTGAACCATTAATTATTGGTTTGAATCATCATATTCCAGTGCGCTTGAAATGTCACTTGGCATGCGCCAGTCACCCCTGGGGGACAGACAGACACTGCCGACTTTGACACCATCGGGCAGACAATTGCGCTTGAATTGCTGGGAATAGAAGCGTTTGTAGAAGATATCCAGGGTATCGTCGATGGTCGAACCATCGATCGATGGGAATGCAATACGGGCTAACATGCGGATTTTTAAATGGTCAAAACCATTGCGTAAATAATGGTAAAGGAAAAAGTCCTGTAAGTCATATTTACCGATGGTGTCTTCAGTTTTTTGCGTAATCTGACCATCTTTGCCCGGTAATAATTCCGGAGAAATGGGAGTATCCACGATATCCTTCAACACCGTTTCATATTCTGGATGGATCTGACCATACGCTTCGACCAGATAACGGACCAATGTTTTGGGAATGGAACCATTGACCCCATACATACTCATATGGTCGCCATTATAGGTACACCACCCAAGGGCCAGTTCACTCAAGTCACCGGTACCGATGACGATACCACCGCATTTATTGGCTATATCCATCAATATCTGGGTTCTTTCTCTGGCTTGAGTATTTTCATAGGTGACATCGAAAATCATCGGATCATGATCGATATCTTTAAAATGTTGGACACAGGCAGCGGTGATATCCACAGTTTGGATGGTCACACCACTTAATGCCATCAGATCCATCGCATTGTTGCGCGTCCTTTCCGTTGTACCAAAACCCGGCATAGTGATCGCCAAGATATCTTTATGGTCATAACCAAGGCGATCAAAAGCATCCAGTGTCACTAACAATGCCAATGTGGAATCCAATCCACCCGATATGCCGATCACTGCTTTTTTACACTGAATGTGTCTTAAGCGGGTGGCTAAACCACGCGCTTGCATGGACATGATTTCTTTGCAACGCGATTGACGTTGGTTAAGATCATCCGGAACGAATGGATACGGATCCACAAAATGTGGTTGAAGTTGTACATCAACCGCTAGATGACCACATTGGATCAGACGATAGTCCATGAATTCATTGTCACGATATTGGGAATGATAGACCAAGCGGTCATGTTTGATCTTTTGAAGATCGATCAATCCAGTCAATAAACCATGATTCTCATCCGTATAGGCAATGGTTGAACCACATTGTGCAATCATACCCACACTGGAAAAGACCAGATCACTGCTGGATTCACCATCGCCACTGGATGTATAGACATACCCGCAATATTGACGTGCAGAGGTCATGGAAATCAGATTTTTCCGATATTCCCTCTTGGCTACCGCCTCATTGCTGGCACTGGGATTGACCATCACCAACGCCCCATTCGCACAGGCATAATGTCCCATGGGACAGGATACCCATAGATCTTCACAGATCTCGATGCCATAGATCAATTCATCACATCGAAAAAGCAGATCTGATCCAAAGGGAATGGTTTGACCATGAATATCCATGGTTTGACCATGGATATGCTTCCCACTTGCAAACCAACGGGATTCATAAAACTCATTGTAATTGGGGATATAACTTTTGGGTACGATCCCTTTGATGGTATGACCATTGATCACAACGGCACAGTTATATAACTGGTTATGCCATACTAACGGTAATCCCACCACCACATTGATGGTTTCATCCACATCATCTGTGATGTGGCTCAAACCATCCATACACTGCTTGATCAGGTATTCTTTCAAAAACAGATCCCCACACGTATATCCAGATAATGAAAGTTCCGGAAATACCACAAGATCCACCTGATCATTTTTTGCCTGCTGGATCAATGTTTTGATTTGGTTCACATTCGATCCAACATCCGCCACTGAAACATCAAAGGATGCCGCAGCGGCCTTGATATAACCATACCGACTCATGCGATCGCTCCTTTCTTTCGAAGTGCATCCGCAACAATTTTCGGACAAACATGATCGACATAATCCCAATCTCCATCAACGATCGCATTACGCACATTGGTTGAAGAAATGGATTCGATTTGTTCAACCTTTGGAATAAAAGTGAACTGATGTTGGTAGGGAAGCAATTGCGGATGATCCATGAAATACGTTTTTGCATCTTCACTGATCCGGGTAAACATCAGGAAATGATACGTTTCGACCAATGCCTGTCCATTGTACCAATTGAGCAATTCATCACATTTTTCATCCCCACACATCCACCAGATCGTGGATGTGGGATAAAGAGTTTGAAGATGGGCGAGTGTATCATAGGTGCGATAGGTGATCCCTTCCAGTTCAACGGTGGATAAAACCACACGATCCATTGGTTGAACCACTGCTTTTAACAGTTGTAAACGAAAGGCATCATCATAAATACTGGTTTCATCCATCTTTTTCCATGTCTTCATGAACTTTTGTGCGGTTGGTATGACCACCACGATACTGTCTTTGATCGCTTCCAATGCCATATCGATCAATTTGACATGGGCATTGGTCAATGGATTGAATGTTCCACCATACGCAATGATATTAGCTGCCATGGTGCCTCGATTCACTCAATAATTTCATCTTCAGATCATACATGGTTTGACTCATGTCCAAATAATGCAAATGCGGATTGACGAAACGCTGCTCTTCGTCCCAAATCTCATGATCCAACTGATGACGGACATAATTACGGATCTCATTCAACGATGGCAATGGTGCAACCAATTCCCCCGAATCGATGATTTTCGTTAACAACGGTTTACCGGTACAATTTTCAAATACCCGATGTTTCCAAGGCTTTTTTGGATCCATATATGGATATGGTTTGGAAAGATCCACGGTTTCTTCATGCAAACTCAGCATATCGGCGACCGCTTTGCCGAATTCATCATAAATGCGCCAGACTTGTTTGAATCCAGGATTGGTGATCTTTTCCACGTTTTCACTGATTTTGATCTTGGGGATCATCACACCATCTTTGACGATGGCCACATTTTTATACACTCCACCGAATACCGGATGGCTTTTGGATGTGATCAACCGTTCACCGACTCCAAACGAATCGATTCTAGCACCTTGGTTGAACAACGATTCAATGGAAAATTCATCCAAGGAATTCGATACCACGATCATACAATCCTCTAAGCCGGCCGCATCCAGCATCTTGCGGCATTTTTTGCTTAGGTAAGCCAAGTCGCCACTGTCTAAGCGGATCCCTTTAAGGCGTTTACCCATCGGCTCCAATACTTCTTTGGCCACACGGATCGCATTGGGGACACCGGAATGCAATACATCATAGGTATCCACTAAAAGCACGGTATTATCCGGATACGTCAGCGCATATTGACGGAATGCCGCAAACTCATCTTCAAACACCATCACCCAGGAATGGGCCATCGTGCCGGAAACTGGGATATCGAACATCTGTCCGGCCAATACAGTGGCGGTGGAATTCACCCCGCCGATATAGGCCGCACGGGCACCATAAACCGCCGCATCCCCATTGTGCGCACGCCGTGCACCAAAATCGGATACCGCTCGGCCTTGGGCAGCACGAACGATTCGGTTGGCTTTGGTGGCAATCAAGGTTTGGTGGTTCATGATCAATAACATCATGGTTTCAACCAATTGGGCATCGATGAGTGGTGCGACCACAGTAATGACCGGTTCATTGGGATAGATGACCGTGCCTTCCGCCACGGCATAGATATCCCCTTTGAACCGGAATGATCGCAGATATTCCAGAAACGAATCTGAAAAACAATGCTGACTTCTCAGATAATCAATATCCGCATCATCAAAATGTAGATTCAACACGTAATCGACGATCTGCTGCAGACCGGCAAAGATACTGAATCCCGCTTCATCGGGATTGGTTCTGAAAAATAAATCAAAGACAGCGACCTGATCTTGAAGATTTGCATTGAAGTAACCATTGGACATGGTCATTTCATAAAAATCCATGATCATCGACAGATTACGGGAATCAGATTGAAGTTTATGCATTGGTTTCACCATTTTTAACCTTTTACTTGTTCTATTTTAATCAAAAAATATACAAGATATAACAAAAATCAAGAACGGATAGACCGTTCTTGATTGAAATGGTTCGACCATACTATATATGCATGATAAATACCGCAATGTTGAAGTAAATCAATAACGACAATGCATCCACGATGGTTGTGATCAATGGTGAAGCCATCAATGCCGGATCCAATCCTAACTTCTTGGCCGCCATGGGTAACAGACAACCCAATGACTTGGCGATCAATACCACTAAAAGAATGGTTAGACCAATGACCACCGCCACAGCAATATTTTGATACTGGATGGCAATGCGGATCCCATTGACCACACCCAGGATCACACCACAGATCAATGCCACCCTGATCTCTTTCCACCAACACTTTAATACATCCCGTGTTTCGATCTCTCCCGTGGCCAGACCACGAATGATCAGTGTCGATGCTTGAGATCCACTGTTTCCACCAGTATCCATCAACATCGGGATAAAGGAAACCAATAGTGGGATCGCTGAGAAGGCTTCTTCATAATGCGTCAAAATCGCGCCAGTAAATGTTGCAGATAACATCAAGAATAACAACCATAAAATCCGGTGTTTGGCCAGATCCCACACACTGCTTTTCAGATACGAATCTTCGTTTGGTTGCAAACCACCCATCAACTCGAAGTCTTCCGCAGTTTCTTCATGCATGACATCGATGACATCATCGATCGTGATGATCCCGACCAATCGTTCTTCCTGATCCACCACCGGCATTGCCAGAAAATCATATTTATCAAATGTTTTGGCCACATCTTCCTGATCATCCAGAGTATGCAGTTTGATCACGGTGGTTTCCATGATGTCAGCGATCTTGTCTTCATATTGACTCAACAATAAATCTTTGACCGTGACCACACCCATCAGATGACGTGCATTATCGATGACATAACAGGTATAAATGGTTTCGGTATCCCGGCCGACTTTACGGATACGCTCAAAGCTCTCTTTGACCGTCATATCCATTTTCAGATCCACAAATTCGGTCGTCATGATGCTTCCGGCAGAATCTTCCGGGTATTTGAGCAATTCATTGATATCTTTGCGCTGTTGTGGATCGATGTTGGCCAATATCTTTTTGACCATGATTGCCGGCATTTCACTGATCAGATCAGCGGCATCATCGGCATACAGATTGTTGATGATATCCTTAAGTTCATTATCTTTTAAGATGTTGATCAGTTTTTCCTGGGTTTCGCTTTCCATGCGGCTGAAAACATCCGCCGCTTCATCTTTGTCCAAAAGCCGAAAAACCAATGCCCCATCTTCCGGTGGAAGTTCATCGATGATTTCGGAAAGGTCGGCCTGATTGAGGGCCTGCAGGTAGCCTTTGAGTTGAGCAAATTGCTTGTTGGCAATGAATGCGATGATTTTTTCTTTCATGGTTTCGCTTCCTCTCTTTCATTGAATGGTTGAATTAAAGAAGCGTTGAAACGAATTCGAAAGTGCGTATGAAACACGCACAAGGTTCCAACGCACTACTATGTCCGCCTTCCATACGATCACCTCCTTTGACCGTGAAAATTATATATGGATTTAAGGAAGATTTGACTTTAATTTTGTTAAATGTTTGTGATGGTTGAACCATCGAATAAAAGAAAAAGGAGCATTGCTCCTTTTCGATTTTTTTATTGGCGATCTTTGTACATCGTTTCGTAATAGTGCTGGTAATCACCATTGACGATGGGTTCCCACCAGTCTTTATTGGACAAGTACCAATCAATGGTTTCTTTGATACCTTTATCGAACGTATAGACCGGTTTCCAACCCAATTCTTTCTCCATTTTGGTTGGATCGATGGCATAACGCAGATCATGTCCGGGACGATCTTTGACAAAATGGATCAAAGATTCATCTTTACCCAATTGTTTCAATATGGTTTTGACCACTTCCAGATTGTTCCGTTCATTGTGTCCGCCGATGTTATAAACTTCACCCTCTTTACCGTTATGGATGATCAGATCAATGGCACTGCAGTGGTCATAAACATGCAACCAATCCCGTACGTTGGTCCCTTGGCCGTATACGGGTAATGATTCATCATTCAATGCCCGTTGGATCATCAACGGGATCAATTTTTCCGGGAATTGGTAAGGACCATAGTTATTGGAACATCTTGAAATGGTCGCTTTCAATCCATACGTACGAACGTAAGCATTGACCAATAAGTCGGCACTGGCTTTGGAGGCCGAGTATGGACTGGAGGTATGTAGCGGTGTGGACTCCGTAAACAAAAGATCCGGTCGATCCAATGGCAGATCCCCATATACTTCATCGGTCGATACCTGATGGAACCGTTTGACATCATATTTGCGGCATAGATCCATCAATACCTGTACGCCCAGGATGTTGGTCTTTAAAAACACTGCCGGATCGACCACGGAACGGTCGACATGGGTTTCTGCAGCAAAATTGACGACCACATCAAAGTGATATTGTTCAAACAGATGGTCCATGGTTGAACCATCGGTAATATCTGCTTTGACAAATGTAAAATTAGCTTGATCCATCAATGGTTTCAATGTAGCCAGATTCCCGGCATACGTCAGTGCATCCACGGCAATGATTTGATCATTGGGATAATGGTTGAACCAATAGTGGGCAAAGTTGCCTCCAATAAATCCGGCAGCACCGGTAATACAGATTTTCATCGTTTGTTCTCCTTTTTGATTCGTTCCACTTCATAACCGATCCCCGTAAACAGATCAATATCCGCCACAAAGCCACATGCCTGATGCAACTTGGTAATATCCAACAAAGAATCGGTCACGATCCCTTCATTTTGAATATTGATTTCCATTGGGATCGTTCGATGGGTGATGGTCTGGACCATATCAATAATGGTACCCAACGTACTGCTTCTACCTTCCCCCACATTATAAATATCATCAACCAGATGATGTTCAATGATCAACCGCATGGCTTTGGCCACATCGGCGATATAAATATAATCCCGCTTGCTTTCCAATGTATTCCAGCATTGGAACGTCTTTTGGAACAACGCCGATTCAATGAGTACTGGAATCACTCCCTGCTTCCGATTAGTCAGTTGATAACCACCATATGGATTAGACAACCGCAATATGGTATAGGGCATCCCACTTTGAGCGATCACCTTTTCCAGAATCACTTTACTGGTGGAATAAACATTCAATCCATACCCGTTTAACGGGAAGTCTTCGCGACAGGGGATCGTGCAGTTGCCATAGACTGTTCCACCACTGGACAGATAGATATACTGGCGAATACCGGCATGCATGAAATCGGCATAAAGACATTGATATCGATTGACGAAATCATTTAAAAACAAAGGTTCATCATCCGTTTGAAAATTAAACGGAAATAAAGATAAAGTATCCACCACTACCGCATCATGGATATCTGCCAGTTGCGATGGCTTTAATGCAAACACATCCACCGCTTCGAATTCGTCAATGAAGCTGTATGGGGAATCCAGCCCCCAGACTTTCAATTGCCAATCCGTAAAATAGCGGGAAAGATTGTGGCGCAGATAACCACATCCAAGAAATATGATTTTCATGCCTATTTATTATACGTGGTTTTCACACTGCCCAACGCAACATTTCTTAAATGCGTTCCATATGGCGATTTGCCGTAACTTTCCGCCGATTTAATCAGCTGTTGTGCATCGATCCAATGGTTATAATATGCAATCTCTTCTGGAACCGAAATTTTAATGCCTTGGACCTGGTCGATCATCTTAACGTATTCACCGGCTTGTGCTAACGAATCGATCGTTCCGGTATCTAGCCATGCCAGACCTCGTCCCAACACTTCACAGCGCAACGATTGCTTTTGCAAATAGATTCGGTTCAAGTCTGTGATTTCTAATTCGCCCCTGGGTGAAGGCTTCAGCGATTTGGCATATTCGACCACATGGTGGTCATAAAAATACAGCCCGACCACGGCATAGTTGCTTTTCGGATGTTCCGGTTTTTCTTCAAGCGAAAGAACGGTCCCGTTATCATCGATTTCCGCAATGCCGAACCGACATGGATCAGAAACATACTTTCCAAAGACGGTCGCCCCGTTGTTATTGGCAACCACATTGCGCAGCATGGATCCGAATTTATTGCCATAGAAAATATTGTC
>CALVCY010000082.1 GCA_944326175.1 uncultured Erysipelotrichaceae bacterium | reverse complement strand
CCATATGTGTCATGGGAATTGCAAACGATTGAATATCTGTTATTTTGATGAAGATTATTGCGGGTATCGTGATTTTCTGCAATATAGCATCAACCGTATGCGTTTGATTGCTGCGAATTTGGATATGAGCAAATAGTAATTTATCAAAAAATATCAACGTCTAAAGTGCAGTTGCAATAATGCAACTGCACTTTTTGGAATAATCGGTAAGATAATCCCGTATTCATTTTAAGGAGGGATGCAGGATGAAATCGATCTATGAACTGGATATGAATATGGGAATGATGTTGGTGGGTTTGATCATCGGGTTGAATGGTTATACCATGGCTACAGTCGTATTGGAATTATGTTTGGTTTTGACCACATTGTTTTTTACGAATCCGAATAAATCAGAATTGATGAATATCATCACGATGAGTGTGGTTTATACCATCGGTGTTATTGGATTTACGGCGATACTGATGCCTTCATGGTTGAGTATGCTTCCGTTTGTTTTATGTTGCAATGGTTTTACCATTTCCTGCTGGTATGTGGTTGGCATGCATCGCAAGAAGATCAGTCATCGGTTGGATCAGTTATCTACATTGTTGTTATTGATGATCATCATCTTTGAATTAGCGGCATGGATCATGCCGGTACAGTGGATGATCCTCTATTCACCTTTGGTTCAACCATGGATCATCCGCATTGCCATGAGTGTCATGATTTTATGGATGTTGTTACCATTACCGTTATTGATGATGCATCTGCATCAATGTCGGGTTCGGTATAAAAGAAAAAGATTGTTTGAGCGATTGATGGATTAATGACACGATAAGAACAATCGATTATGCCGACTCAAAACGATCGGTATACAAGGGATGTGTATGGCGAATTGGTGAAAGGTTCATTAAGTAAAATGGGATTTGAAGTTACTGTTTTATCGTTTTTAAACGATTCTTCAACCTATGCTGGTTCTAAGAATCGGAAACGATGATGCTTGTTAAACCATTCAAATCATTTATAAGCAAACCATTAACGATAGTGATTGAAAGATTCCATTATTTTTCTAAAATAATGTGCATGAGTGCTGGATTAGATACATTGCTTCTCAAAAAGCAAAAACA
Organism: uncultured Erysipelotrichaceae bacterium; assembly: GCA_944326175.1. Next base: position 5,817 of record CALVCY010000082.1, on the reverse strand, counting down.
ACCTTTGAGTGATCAAACCAAAAGCAAATTGGCAACCATCGCTTCAGCAGTGGGCATTGCGTGTAATGTGATTCTGTTTATATTTAAGTTTATTATCGGATCCATTGCCGGATCGGTCACCATTGTTAACGATGGTCTCAACAATCTTTCCGACTGTGCCGGATGTGTGGTATCCATGTGGGGATACCATATGGCGGCAAAGCCGGCAGACAGTGACCACCCTTTCGGTCATGGTCGGGCAGAATATATTGCTACTTTTGTGGTGGCGATCTTTATATTATTTGTCGGTTATGAAGCGATTGGTTCATCCATCGATAAGATCATTCATACCCAACCATTATCTGTTACTGGTTTTACCATTGCTGTATTGGTCGGATCCATCTTGGTTAAATTATGGATGGGATTATTCTATAAAGGGATGGGGAATGGTTTGGCCAATACCACATTACTGGCCAGCAGTCAGGACAGCTTCAATGATACATTGATTACCCTGGCATCCCTAGTAGCGGTATGGATTGAACCACTAACCAATCTTCCAATCGATGGATTATTGGGTGCCGCTGTTTCCCTGTTCATTCTTTATGGTGGAGTCAAATTATTGAAGGAAACCATTGAAGAGTTGATCGGTCAAACACCCAGTAAAGATTTGATGCAACAAGTCAGTGATTATCTGGAATCCAATCCCATCGTTCTTGGAGTCCATGATCTGATGTTCCATTACTATGGTTCATCCATCTATGCCTCATTACACGCGGAAGTAGACAGTGAAGGCAATATATTGGATATCCATGACACCATCGATAACTTAGAACGGGATGTATTAAAAAAATTCAATGTCCATCTGACCATCCACATGGATCCGGTGGAATTGCATAATCCACGATTGAATTATTACAAACCATTGGTCGAACAGTATCTCACACGATTCGATGGTTCCATCACCATGCATGATTTCAGAGTCGTTTCCGGTTCCACCCATGATAACTGTATCTTTGATCTTTCTTTACCCTTTGAAAGTGAAGTGACCATCGATCAGATCAAATCCGAAATTGAAATGATCCTCAACAGCAAACCCTATGATCCGACCAGTAAAGTCTATTGTGTCATCAATGTCGATCATCATTAACCAATCATTGCCGCAAGGTATACCTTGCGGCAATGGTTTTAAATATCGCTGAATCATCGAAATAAGATGCCAATCAATAGTGAACCGACAATCAAGATCCATATCAATATACAAATCCAGAAAATGATTTTGATCACGCTTGCTTCTTTGCCATCCCTTCTATTAGGACGATAACCATAGTTTTTATGACGCAAAAGCATATAGGAGCAAATCGTAGTCAATGGAAGGATTCAATTCAGGATCCACAGTCGAAGATCTCGAATGATATACGCAGTACTCATGAGTCTTATTTTAACGTAAAGCGATTGGGTTTTGATTTTGATCCTTAGCTGCAATATATCGCTGGTATGCCGGAAGTAGGATCTTGTTGAATCGATTTTCTAATCCTTTGATGTAAAAATTTTTTCGTATTGGACTAATAATATCCAGTCCGTTTTCTTTTTCAGGCAATGAGCTGATAAATGCTCGAATTTGTGAAATGTGATCATGAATCAATGGAACATTTCTTTCGAGTGCATGGTTCAGTTCAAGTAATCCAATATCGAATAGTTTTACAAATGTCACAGATTTGTCATTGTAGTAGTAACCACTGTCAACTTGGAGTGAACTGGATTCGAATCGCGTTGGATCATTGAGTATGGTAGAGATTTGGTTATCCGATAATTTATTTGAAAAAGATGCACCATTATCGTAAACCGGGGCAATACGATAGTGGTCAGAAATGTTGTTATAAATAATTCCCCAATTGCCGCTATTTCGATCATTATTGGAAATCAGACAATCAATTATTATACAATCCCAAAAATGTTCAACTAGCATGTCGACCTGTCGAATCAAAGGATTATTTAGCAAGTGCACCATCACAGCATTTAGATTGGTTCCATGAGTGGAAGAGTCACTTGCGGATAAACTGTCTTCGATTTTTGTTCGTAAATTCTTGTCGTAGATATTCTGGATGTTTCGATATTCAATCAAAGTATCGGAATCATTAAGAAAATCCTTGCAAGCAACGACTAAAATATTGTCTTTGTAGCCCAATAATGTTTGATGAACATCAAATCCAAGGATGTCGTAGATATGGCTACCGATGAATTCGGAAAGTGGAGAGGTCGTATAAGAGATTTCTACTCGTTTCATGCCCCGTGTTGTTTTAGGAAATTTTAAAAACCAGTTTTCATGGTTATAGCAAATGCCAAGTTTGTCGCCTGCCATTCCGGCATAGGTTCTTTTTGTTGGCGGTTGATCGTTGAAATTGATTAAATGCATGCTCGTATCCATTAGCTGTATTTCCTTAACAAACGTTCTCGTTGTGCCATGGTCATATAACCACCCAATACACTCTCCTTCGTTAGATTTTCAAGACAATCACAACGATCATCATAGAGGATATCATCGCCGACTTCATCGAAATGTTCGATTTCCTTGATCAGGTTTTGGACGACCTTCTGCAGTTTGAAATCGATTTTGATCGAATCATCGATCCAACGATGTTTTTTGTTTTCTTCCATGGTTCTATTTTACCTTATATTTTGGTTAGTGATGACATCGTGGTATCAAATTCACCATGGCATTTCATGTCATATTGTGGTTACATATCATATATGCAATGGATTCAAAAAATGATCAAAAAATACCAGCGGTTCCTTTCATTTGGTATCGTTGGTGCAATCAATACCATTCTTTCTCAAGTACTGTACATGGTCTTCGTCTATTTCAATTGGATGAGCGTATCTGTCGCGTCCATCGTAGCCGATTGTTTGACCATGATCCTCTCTTATATCCTGAATATGAAGTTCACGTATCACAAACCATTATCCCTAAAAAGCGCCATATCCTATCCGATCGCGTATATCCCGGGGGTATTGTTTACAGCACTGGTCACAACCATTGTGGCTTATTTCGGTGTGGAAAAGATCTGGGCCAAAGCGATCTGTCTGCCCATTACCATCGTGGTGAATTACATCTTAGTTTCATTGATGGTTAAAATCACCAGTAAGCATGAGGAAAATGCATGAACGTATACGACTTTGATGAAACCATTTATGACGGGGATTGTACACGGGATTTTTTCAAAGCATCATTGAAATATCCCATGGCGGTTTTGTCCATGATCATCCATGGTTATGCCATTATCCTGTATGGTTTGAAACTCATGGACAAAACCACCATGAAATCCATCTTTTTCCGTTATATGAAGCATATCCCGGATAAAGAAAGGATGATCGAATCCTTAACGGATCGAAACTTTCATAAAATCAAATCCTGGTATCTCGATCATCAGAAAAAAGATGATGTCATCATCTCCGCTTCACCGTTATTTCTGGTCGAACCATTTTGTAAACGCTTGGGGATTCGATATGTCTATGCGACCAATATGGATATAAATACCGGTGCAATTGACGGTGTCAATTGCAAGGGAGAAGCTAAGGTCGATGTCTTTTATGCCCATTTTCCCAATGGTCATATCCATGAATTCTACAGTGATTCCTTTTCCGATACCCCATTGGCTAGGTTGGCGGATCAGGCGTATCTGGTCAAGAAGGATCAGATTACACCGTGGCCAAAGGAGAAATTATAATGGTTGGACCAAAGGTATCATTGATCGTACCCATTTATAATGTGGAATCTTATTTAACGGATTGTCTGGATTCATTGATCCGGCAGGATTATGAAAATCTGGAAATCATTTTAGTGGATGATGGTTCAACCGATTCATCATTGGATATCGCCAATCGTTATGGTCAAAACCATCCCAATATCCATGTTTTGACCAAATCCAATGGCGGCCTTTCCGATGCCCGTAACTATGGTATCGATCATTCGAGTGGAGAGTATTGTTGTTTCGTGGACAGTGATGATTGGGTCGCTGATCAGTATGTATCTGCTATGGTTCAGGCATTGGATGATGGATGTGACATGGTCGTCTGTGATATGGAATATGTGTATGACGATGGTCAAACCACCTTCTCCAGTGGTGGAACATTTATTGGCTCATCGGTGACAAGCGATCCTGAATTGATCAATGTCAATAATTCTGCCTGCAATAAACTGATCAAAACCACGATCGTCAAATCCTTTCTTTTCCCAAAAGGGAAAAACTATGAAGATCTAGCGACCATACCGGTATGGATCGCATTAAGCCACCATATCAACAAAGTCGATCAACCATTGTATTTCTATCGTCAACGCAGTGGATCGATCGCGCATAGCGCGAATATGAAAATATTCGATATCTATGATGCGATCGATCGCTGCATGGATTATTTCAAAACGCATGGTTTAACCACCTTGATCCCCATCATGCAAACCAATTACATCCGACATGGCCTGGATCTAACCACCTTACGGATCAAGGATTTTGATGATCCCACGCAAATTATTCCCTATTTTCAATATAATATGTCTAGACTCAATGCGGCTTACCCTACGTGGCGCAAAGATCCGTCCATCGCTTCCTATCCCTTTAAGAAACGATTGATCTTCAGCTTATTGGCATGCCGGCATTATGGTCTGGTCAAACGACTCTATGGCAAAAACTAAGATATTATTCGTAAATGATGAAATGCAGATGGGCGGTGTCGCCCGTGTGCTCAATACGTTATTGAAGAATCTTGATCCGGATAAATACGAGATGGATCTTTTGGTATTGCACCCCCACGGGGTATTGATGGATGATATCCCCGATTATGTCCATTTGATCGACAGTTCCAAGTTTTTCTATCCGGTGGATCAAAGTTTATCGGATCTTTTCGGTATGGTACAGATCCCGATGCTGCTTCGTAAACTCCGCCTGCTTTTCTATATGAAAAGCGGGTTGATCAAGCATAAGATCACTTCGGCACGCAAGAAACTGCTCAACAAAAAATATGACGTCGAACTGGCGGTCAAAGAAGGATTCTGTACGATTTTTGTCGCTTATGGCGATACACCGCGCAAACTGAATTGGGTGTTGACGGATTATTCCGCCTGCAATTTCAGCAAGAATCACATGCGTCTGCTCAATGAAGCATTGGCCCATATCGATTTGAATATTGCCGATTCGCGTGGGGCATTGGATGCGTATGCCAAAGTATTCAATATCAATGCCGGTGTGGTCGCACATAATCTGATGGATTTTAGCAAGGTCGAAATGGGCTTGAAGCAATCGTTACCAACATTGAAACTGCCAGATTGTCCTAAAATCATCGCTGTTGCCCGATTCCATCCTCAAAAAGCATTGGATCGCCTGTTGAAGGCGAGTCTTTATGCGACGCAAAGAGGATTGGTCCACCATGTGTTTTTGGTGGGGGATGGCGCAGAAGAGGCCGATCTTCGCTCATTTGTCAAAGCCAACAATATGACTTATGTGACATTTATGGGCGTTATGGTCAATCCATATCCATTGGTCAAAGCTTGTGACTTGTATGTATTGAGTAGTAAATTTGAAGGGTTTGCGACGATCGTCAATGAATCATTGATCTGCACTACACCGGTATTGGCGACCAATGTATCGGGGATCAATGAGCAGTTGAATGATCCGGATTATGGATGGATCGTAGAGAATAACCAACAAGCACTCAATGTTGGTTTGACCATGGCATTATCCAATATGGATCGTTTAAAGAAGATGAAGCAAAGTCTAAGTGGCTACACGTATCCCAATTCTAAGAATTTGGAATATTTCATGGAGATCTTTGATGGAAAAATCTGTT
>CALVCY010000081.1 GCA_944326175.1 uncultured Erysipelotrichaceae bacterium | reverse complement strand
AGCGTACGGTGGTCAGCCATACGCTTTTCGTTTTCACTTTTGTGAAAGTAGAAAGGAGTAATACTAATGAAACTCAAGAGTCTCACATTGCATCTATACAATAGCACGAATCCGTCAAGTCAAACGGAATAGATCAAATAATTTATGAAAGCGTTTTCACGGAATGGACGTTTCGCTTACGGATCTGTTGGATGATTTGATAAAGACCAAATCCGAAGATGGTCAGACCAGAACCGATCTTGCTGAACTTCTGGATATCTGTGGGTTGATAGACGATCACATAGGTACCCGGTTGATGCAATGATGCTAACAGCATTCCATTGGTATCCTTATCCACGGGTTTGCAATAGGATGGACCATTATCTATCAGATCACAGATGGTATAACCATAGTAATACGTGAGCGGGATATGGACGATCCCATTGGATGAGATGGTAAACGTATAGGGAATCCGTTGATCCGCAACAATGGTCGAACCATCATTTAAAAAAACATCATGTCCCACATCTTTGGTATTGAGACCGCCAATGGGCAGATAATCTGCTCCTGCCACTTCAGTACGAACATAGGATGAATCACCATAATACGGATCAAACAGAGTGCCATCGATCAATGCAGAATAAGCGGTGGACGAATCGATATGCATCCCTTCATTCAAATAGGGGATCTGATGTCCGATTCCAACAATGGTCAAACCAATCATCAATGGGATCAGTATCTTTTTGGAATACCAACGATTGGCGATGACCATTGCCGCAGATGGTACCAACAATACCAATGCGATCCCATTGAGACGGAAAGCAAACTGAATGATCTTTAAAAAGGGAAGCAGATCCAGATTGATGATACCGCTGCTGATCAGTAATAAACCATATCCGATCAGGGTGATCGTTTTGATAAATGTGGTTAAACCATTATGTTTCCAGGATAATATCAGCCATCCCAATGGTGCCAATGTCGTCAGCCACCCTAATGAAGTATTCATGATCTGGTAATATTCCATCGTATTGGAACCATAGCCGGCAGTAACGGATAATGGATTGAACAAGGACCACAAGGGCAATGCACTTTCCCCTAAATCACTGGTTGAACCATACCAGGACAGATAATAATCCGTGTGATAGATCTGCTCGAGCATGGGGAATGTAAAGACCATGGTCACACCAAAGGCCAATAATAGATTCTTGAATAAGGGGATCCATAATCGGTATTGTCGGATCAAGGTACCATTGATGGTATAGACCATCAGAAGCAGGATGATCACCACCATGGTCAGATAAAATGAAATATTATGGGTAAAGATCAATCCGATCAACCCAAAAGCCAAAGCATAATGATTCGACTGTTTCAATACCAAGATACGATAGATCCCTTCGATCACCAATGGTAAAGCCATCATGGCGCTGGTCTCACCATAAGCCCCTCTGCAATACATATTGGTCAAGCGATAATTGGCAAATAAATACAGGATCACAGCCAGATAAGGGGTAAACGGATTCTTGGTCAATGTTTTGACCAGACGCATCATGGTATAGCCAGATATCCAGGATATGACCAATAAATAGATCGTGGCACAAGTGGAAATGGAAACACCATTTAAATACAGCAATGCCGGCAAGATCAACGTAAAATCACAATAGAACAATGCACTACCATATCCATATCCATCATTTTTAAAGGGATAGACTGTCGGGATCCATTGCCCATTGGCAATGGATCGCGCATAGCCTTCGATCCGTGATAAATGAAATAGAGTATCATGGCCGATAAATACAGAATCATTCAATCCAACGGTCACGACGGCCAGTGCCAGTATGGTTAAAACCATCAACTCCATTAAGCGTTGCTTCATGATGCCTCCCTAATTCAGATTCCAGCTGGGAAGCCAGCTTAAGAAACCATTCAGATAATCTTGGGTGGTCCAGAATCCACAGATGGCTGGTAAAAACAGAATGAAGACGATGATACTGGTCCAAACCACAATGGATGTGGTTTTCGTATTTTTGCTTTTTCGTTCAATATCCCGCAACATATAGACCACTAACAAAATATAAAAGGGAGTGGAAGGATAGAAGTGATAGCTGAATACACAACGGGTCACCAGCATCCATGGCCCCAATGCCGTAAGCAGAGCGATCCAGGTAATGGTCAAACCATCATTGCGTTGTTTTAACAGTAACCACCCACAGTAAAACATGGCAATAAAACCACTCCAGGTGATGATCGGATTGGAAAAACAGGAAATACTGCTGGCTAAATCATTGCTTCGTTTGATGTAATACCAGATCGGACGGATATCCAGGATCCATTGATACCATTGACTTTGGAATGGATGGGTAGCTTGAAGATCGATGTGGTATTCATACATGTAAATGATTTGATCGATCATATTGGAAATGGAATAACCATCCCGCCAGATATGATCGATGATGTGGATACCAAAATAAATCAATATGGGCAATATCACAAATACTACAACACAGAAGACGATGGTCAAGACCATCTTTTTAAGATAAGTGGACATAACGATATCCACCCATTGTTCTTCGATCACATCTTCATAGACCAGTTCGTTTTTCTTTTTTCGTGCAATGCAATATTCCTTGATCAGACCAAAAAAATGAATGAAGAACAAAATGGCCAGACCAAGGGATGAATAGCATCCGGTCCACTTGGTACTCCAAGCACATCCCATGGTGAAACCACATAACAATAGATACATCCATTGTTTTTTTAATGGGGTATCCACCAATGAGGTATGCAGATATTGGATCATGAAATAAAACATCCCCATGATGAAAAATACAGAAAATGGTTCCAACGTCGCGATCCTGGATGTGGTGATATGCATGAAATCCACACAGAACAAGGCCGTGCCAATCGCCGCATAGCGCCGATTGCGCAACAATGAACGGGCCAGTGCATAGAATAAGGGAACCATCAATACCCCAAACAACCATCCACCAAAACGCCATCCAAAAGGATGATTGCCCAATAGGGCAATGAAAAAAGCCATGATATTGGTCCCAAGTAGTGGATGGACCGAAGCATACATGTATTGACCATTGACGATCTCGACAGCATTACGTACATGGTAGACTTCATCGAAATAGGATTCATCTTGCCAGGTCGGATCAATGACGATTTGATCCTGTTCATCGATCAACAATGTGGCAGGATACGCCGCATTGGGCGTATCCTGCACGATACTTACTGGTAAAACCATTTCATCCGTGGTATTGACCATTGCGATCTCATTGACCACACTGTTACGATTTGGGACCACCATTTTGATGTAGGGATAGGGTTGATCCACGGCAATGGTTTTATATTGCATATATGCACTGTCGCTGATGGTTGAGATCAGATCATAGGTGGTATTGTCATACGAACCATACAGTTCGATATCATCCATCCCGATCTGATAGGTCGTTGGATTATTGTTATTGTCTCCTTCACCACCGATCAACATGATCGCATCATAAATACCGTTATCTTCCACTTTGAAGATGACTTCACTTCCCGCGTCTTGCGGTTGCCAATAGGTCGTTGGGATCTTGGTATGACCAAGTTGGAGAATGGAGATGTATCCATAGCATAAAGTAAACATCACCACGAAATATTTATCCCATCCATCCCACTTCTGGTTTGGTATTGCCCGTTTGATGAAATAAGACTTTTTTAATATCGGCTTTGGTTGAACCATTGGATCTTTTGGTTTCAACCATTTCGTACAACAAAAAACGATCAATCCCACTCCGATAACGATAGGAATGATCATTCCGTTTTGAAAAACTTCAGCACTGAAAAATTCCATGGACACCATTATAAGATATCTTTCCCTGGTTTCACCATATAACAAACGCCGTATGGTTCGACCATACGGCGTAATATATTCATCTGGCGCGCCTAGCAGGAATCGAACCTGCACTCTTTTGAATCGGAATCAAACGCGTTATCCATTACACTATAGGCGCGTGCAACAATTATAACAAATTCATTTAAAAATGGTATGGGGATGTTTCATTCTCACTATTGGCCGAAGATAGATGGGTTGGAATCCATTGATTTGAAAAATTGAAATGATAGCATGAAGTCACTTGATGGCGTTTTGTATCCAGCAAGATAACATTGGTGAAAAGCAGAACGTATATGGAAGTGAAAAAGATTGTTTTGTATCAAAACGTTTCTATAAATGAAAATTGATAAAATCACCAACACCGACAACTCAATAATGTACAGGATATTCATTGTATAATTTATGCATGCGATTGCTTCATACATCCGATTTGCATCTGGGTAAAACACTGTATGGCTATTCCTTGCTGCAACAGCAGAAAGAAAGTCTGGATTTTATCGTTGAAACCATTAAAGAAAAGAAGATCGATGTATTGTTGGTTGCTGGAGATATCTATGATAAGACCAATCCAAACAATGGTGCCATCGAATTATGGAATGATTTTTTGAATCGATTGGCTATGGTTGAACCATCGGTGGAAGTGGTGGTCATTGCCGGCAATCATGATTCATTTGTCAAATTGGATTATGGTTCGGATCTGTTTAAAAGCCACCATATCCATATATGGTCTAAACCATTGGATGATACACATCCTTCGTTTTTCAAATTATCTTTAACGGATACGTATGGACCGTTAAATATTTATGGTACGCCATTTGTCAGACCCATGAATTTTCCAGGATGGAAAACCACAGATAACTATGGTTATACCAAAATGATGCAGGATCTATTGAACCATCAGGATATTGATTCCAACCAGCGCAATATTTGGGTATCCCACCAGTTTTATGTGACATCATCCATGGATGATGTCACCACCAGTGAAAGTGAAAGCAGTGTGCTTTTAAGTGGTGGATTGGATGCGATCACATTGAAGGATATGGTCTTACCATTTGACTATATGGCATTGGGTCATTTGCATACGTATCAGAAATTAAAGGACATTCCTGCCTATTACAGTGGCTCGATCTATCCGTATTCATTAAGTGAAACCATTAAATCCAAACGGATCATCTTCATTGAGTTAAATGAAAAGGGGAATAGGATGGTCGAACCATTATCCATTCCCTTTAAACGCAATGTACGTGTTTTATCCATGGATTATATGGATATCCTTGATGATCAGGATGGTTTAAGCCATGATGACTATGTGGCGATCGAATTGCCGAAACCCTGTGGTGATCCTCAATATTTACAAAAGTTATCGTTGCTTTATCCAAATTTGTTGACGGTCAGTGTGGTTGAGCAGAATCATAATGGTTTGACCATGGATGAACCATCCTTTCAAGTGGATCTAGATCCCATCACCAATATCCACAAACTTTACCAAACCATCTATGGTTCGAGCATGGACGATGCTTTGATCCAATGGTTGGATCATATCTACGATGAGGTGAATCCATGAAACCGTATCGTCTGACCCTTCAATCCTTTGGTTCGTACCAGCAATGTACCACCATTGATTTTTCCATGGTACAATCCGGTCTATTTTTGATCCATGGTGCCACCGGAAGTGGTAAAACCACCATCTTCGATGCCATTTGCTTTGCCTTATATGGTAAGACCAGTGGCAATATCAAATCGGGTCTGATGCTGCAAAATGATTTCATCCGGGATCTGGAAAGCTTTGTCGAACTGGAATTCATCCAGGATGGTCACCACTATACCGTCAAACGCAAACCCATGCAGCAGCGCTTTTCCAAACGCAAAGTCAACGGGGAAAAAGGTTTGGTCACGGATAATGAATCCGTGATGCTTTATGATGAAAACCATCAACCATTTCATGGTAAAAACGATGAGATCAATGCCAGGATCATCGCAT
>CALVCY010000080.1 GCA_944326175.1 uncultured Erysipelotrichaceae bacterium | reverse complement strand
CCATATGTGTCATGGGAATTGCAAACGATTGAATATCTGTTATTTTGATGAAGATTATTGCGGGTATCGTGATTTTCTGCAATATAGCATCAACCGTATGCGTTTGATTGCTGCGAATTTGGATATGGGCAAACAGTAACTTATCAAAAAATATCAAAGTCTAAAGTGCAGTTGCAATAATGCAACTGCACTTTTTGGAATAATCGGTAAGATAGTCCCGTATTCATTTTAAGGAGGGATGCAGGATGAAAACGATCTATGAGCTGGATTTGAATATGGGCATGATGATGCTTGGGCTGATATTGGGGTTAAATGGTTATACCAGTGCAACATTGGTTCTGGAGCTATGTCTGGTTTTGACCACGTTGTTTTTTACGAATCCGAATAAAAGTGAATTGGTTCAAACCATTAAGATCAGTGGGATATATATCGTCGGTGTGATTGGTTTGACCATGATCGTCGTTCCATCATGGTCGAATTTGATGACATTGGTCATGTGTATCAATGGTTTTACCATGTTTTGTTGGTATCAAGTCGCACCATATCGCAAACGCATATCCCATCGCTTGGACCAAATGGCTTATCTATTTGCATTGATGATCATCGTATTCCTACTTGCGGCATGGATTATGCCGGTCGAATGGATGGTACTTTATTCCCCTATGGTTTCACCATGGTTGATCCGTATCGCTATGAGTATCATGGTGTTATGGATGTTGCTCCCATTGCCCGTATTGATGGTTTGTCTGCACCACTATCGCATCCGCTATAAACAGCATCGTTTGATGCAACGTTTAATGGATTAAACCATACGGATAAGGATTGAAAGTTTGCTATATTTTTCTACAATAGGTAGCATGAGTGCAGGATTGGATACATTACTGTTAAAAAAACAAAAGCAACCATTGAATGATCAAACCAAAAGTAAACTGGCCACTATCGCTTCCGGTGTCGGTATATTCTGCAATGTTATTCTGTTTGCTTTCAAATTCATCATTGGTACCATTGCCGGATCAGTGACCATCGTCAATGATGGTTTGAACAACTTATCCGATTGTGCCAGTTGTCTGGTATCCATGTGGGGATATCATATGGCAGCCAAACCCGCAGATAGCGACCATCCCTTTGGACATGGTCGGGCGGAATATATCGCAACGTTTATCGTTGCGATATTCATCCTGTTCGTCGGTTATGAAGCCATTGGTTCATCCATCGATAAGATCATCCATCCTCAACCACTATCCGTTACAGGTTTTACCATTACGGTATTGGTGGGATCCATTTTGATCAAGTTATGGATGGGATTATTCTACAAAGGGATGGGCAATGGTTTGACCAATACCACTTTACTGGCCAGCAGTCAGGATAGTTTCAATGATACATTGATCACTTTGGCATCCTTGATCGCTGTTTTGATCGCTCCGTTGACTGATCTTCCGATCGATGGTTTATTGGGCGCAGCGGTTTCCTTATTTATTCTTTATGGTGGAGTCAAATTATTGAAAGAGACCATTGAAGAACTGATCGGTCAAACACCCAGTAAAGATTTGATGCAACAAGTCAGTGATTATCTGGAATCCAATCCAGTGGTATTGGGTGTGCATGATTTAATGTTCCATTACTATGGTTCATCCATCTATGCCTCATTACACGCGGAAGTAGACAGTGAAGGTAATATATTGGATATCCATGACACTATTGATAACTTAGAACGGGATGTGTTAAAAAAATTCAATGTCCATCTGACCATCCACATGGATCCGGTGGAATTACATAATCCACGGTTGAATTATTACAAACCATTGGTCGAACAGTATCTCACTCGATTCGATGGTTCCATCACGATGCATGATTTCAGAGTCGTTTCCGGCTCCACCCATGATAACTGTGTCTTTGATCTATCCTTGCCGTTTGATAGTGACGTGACCATCGATCAGATCAAATCCGAAATTGAAATGATCCTCAACAGCAAACCCTATGATCCGACCAGTAAAGTCTATTGTGTCATCAATGTCGATCATCATTAACGAATCATTGCCGCAAGGTATACCTTGCGGCAATGATTGTCTATTTACAGCAAACGACCACCATATCATCTTTGAATCCAAGTAAGGTTTGTTGTACGTCAAATCCGAGAATTTGATAGATGTGGCATCCGATGAATTCAGCAAGGGGAGCAGTCGAATAAGAAATTATGGCATCATTGCTTTGGTGTAATGGTTTGGGAAATTTCAAAAACCAGTTTTCGTTACGAAAAGAAATGCCAAGTTTTTTGCAATCAAAACCGGCATATGTTCGCTTAGATGCGGGATAACTATTAAAATCGATCAAGTGCAAATATTTTTCCATTGGCTCTGTATTTCCGTATGAGTTGCTCCAGTTTTGCCGTGAACGTATCATGATCAAAAAATTGGATTTGGTAGGATGTCACTGCAATCACTGCAATAACATTAAGGAAGCCATCCCGAACAATACCAAAATATTAAAACAATTTCTTGCAGATTGTATAGATATAGATTAAATCGTTGACGCAAGGAAGTTTCCTGGCTGATATCCGTTTATATTTTACAAATGTTCACGGCCTTCGTGGATTCCATCATCAAATTCACCATGGCATTTCATGTCATATTGTGGTTACATATCATATATGCAATGGATTCAACAAATGATCAAAAAATACCAGCGGTTCCTTTCATTTGGCATCGTTGGTGCAATCAATACCATTCTTTCTCAAGTGCTGTACATGGTTTTCGTCTATTTCAATTGGATGAGCGTATCTGTCGCGTCCATCGTAGCCGATTGTTTGACCATGGTCCTCTCTTATATCCTGAATATGCAGTTCACGTATCACAAACCCTTATCCCTGAAAAGTGCCATATCCTACCCGATCGCGTATATCCCAGGGGTATTGTTTACAGCACTGGTCACAACCATTGTGGCTTATTTCGGTGTGGAAAAGATCTGGGCCAAAGCCATTTGTTTGCCTATTACCATCGTGGTGAATTACTTCTTAGTTTCATTGATGGTTAAAATCACCAGTAAGCATGAGGAAAATGCATGAACGTATATGACTTTGATGAAACCATTTATGACGGGGATTGTACACGGGATTTTTTCAAATCATCATTGAAATATCCCATGGCGGTTTTGTCCATGATCGTTCATGGTTATGCCATTGTTCTGTATGGTTTGAAACTCATGGATAAAACCACCATGAAATCCATCTTTTTCCGTTATATGAAACATATTCCAAATAAAGAAACGATGATCGAATCATTGACGGATCGAAATTTTCATAAAATCAAATCTTGGTATTTGAAGCATCAAAAAGAAGATGATGTGATCATTTCTGCTTCGCCTTTATTTTTGGTCGAACCATTTTGTAAACGTTTAGGCATCCATTATGTCTATGCGACCAATATGGATCTTCATACCGGTGCAATTGACGGGGTCAATTGCAAGGGAGAAGCCAAGGTGGATGTCTTTTATACCCATTTTCCCAATGGTCATATCCATGAATTCTACAGTGATTCCTTTTCGGATACACCATTGGCCAGGTTGGCGGATCAGGCGTATCTGGTCAAGAAAGATCAGATCACACCGTGGCCGAAGGAGAAATTATGATGGTTGGACCAAAGGTATCCCTGATCGTTCCTATTTACAATGTGGAAGCTTATTTGGAAAATTGTCTGGATTCCTTGATCCACCAGGATTATACGAATCTTGAGATCATTCTGGTTGATGATGGTTCGAGCGATGCTTCATTGGATATTGCAACAGCTTATGGTCAAAATCATCAAAATATCCACGTATTGTCCAAACCCAATGGTGGACTTTCAGATGCGCGTAATTACGGGATTCACTATGCCAGTGGCGAGTATTGTTGTTTTGTTGACAGTGATGATTGGGTCGATGATCACTATGTCTCAGCAATGGTCAATGCACTGGATGATGAGTGTGACATGGTTGTCTGTGATATGGAATATGTGTATGACGATGGTCAAACCACCTTCTCCAGTGGTGGAACGTTCACCTCATCATCGGTAACGATCAATCCTGAACTGATCAATATCAATAATTCCGCATGCAATAAACTGGTTAAAACCACGATCGTCAAATCCTTTCTTTTCCCTAAAGGGAAAAATTATGAAGATCTCGCTACTATTCCGGTATGGATCGCATTGAGCCATCATATCAATAAGGTGGACCAACCATTGTATTTTTACCGACAACGCAGCGGCTCGATTGCACATAGTGCGAATATGAAAATCTTCGATATCTATGATGCGATCGATCGCTGCATGGATTACTTCAAATCCCATGGTCAAACCAATTTACTTCCCATCATGCAAACCAATTACATCCGCCATGGACTGGATCTAACCACCTTGCGGATCAAGGATT
This sequence comes from uncultured Erysipelotrichaceae bacterium, assembly GCA_944326175.1. The sequence continues at coordinate 1,333 of CALVCY010000080.1, read as the reverse complement.
TTGATGATCCAGACCAAATTGTTCCTTATTTTCAATATAATATGTCTAGGCTCAATGCGGCTTATCCAGCCTGGCGCAAAGACCCATCGATTTCTTCCTATCCGTTTAAGAAACGATTGATCTTCAGCCTTCTGGCATGCCGGCATTATGGTCTGGTCAAACGACTCTATGGCAAAAACTAAAATATTATTCGTAAACGATGAAATGCAAATGGGCGGTGTTGCCCGAGTGCTCAATACATTATTGAAAAATCTGGATCCTGAAAAATATGAGATGGATCTTTTGGTGTTGCACCCCCACGGGGTGCTGATGGACGATATCCCCCAATACGTTAATTTGATCGATAGCTCCAAGTTCTTCTATCCTGTCGATCAAAGTTTGTCCGATCTTTTCGGTATGGTACAGATCCCGATGCTGCTTCGAAAACTCCGTCTGCTTTTTTATATGAAAAGCGGCTTGATCAAACATAAGATCGTTTCGGCACGCAAAAAATTGTTGAATAAAAAATATGACGTTGAACTGGCAGTCAAAGAAGGATTTTGTACGATATTTGTCGCTTATGGCGATTCTTCGCGCAAACTCAATTGGGTATTGACGGACTATTCGGCCTGCAATTTCAGCAAGAATCATATGCGCTTACTCAATGAGGCGTTGGCGCATATCGACTTGAATATTGCCGATTCGCGCGGGGCATTGGATGCGTATGCGAAAGTATTCAATATCAATGCCGGCGTGGTCGCACATAATCTGATGGATTTTAGCAAGGTGGAAACTGGACTACAACAGTCGCTGCCGACTTTGAAACTGCCAGATTGTCCCAAAATCATTGCCGTGGCGCGTTTCCATCCGCAAAAAGCATTGGATCGACTGTTGAAGGCCAGCCTATATGCCACACAGAAAGGGTTGAACCATCACGTCTTTTTGGTCGGAGATGGTTCAGAAGAAATAAATCTGCGTGCATTTGTTAAAGCCAATAACATGACTTATGTGACCTTCATGGGTGTCATGGTCAATCCATATCCATTGGTCAAAGCTTGTGACTTGTATGTATTGAGTAGTAAATTTGAAGGGTTTGCTACGATCGTCAATGAATCATTGATTTGCACCACACCGGTATTGGCGACTAATGTATCGGGGATCAATGAGCAGTTGAATGATCCGGATTATGGATGGATCGTAGAGAATAACCAACAAGCACTCAATGTCGGTTTGACCATGGCATTATCCAATATGGATCGTTTAAAGAAGATGAAGCAAAGTCTAAGTGGCTACACGTATCCCAATTCTAAGAATTTGGAATATTTCATGGAGATCTTTGATGGAAAAATCTGTT
>CALVCY010000079.1 GCA_944326175.1 uncultured Erysipelotrichaceae bacterium | reverse complement strand
AACGGTTGAATGCTTAATCAAATTTATCGCCCAGTTCTTGATAGAGGATGGTTATCGTCCTAATCCATAGTCCATTTCAACTTTGAATAATCAACGTTTCAAAGCATACGCATATATCCATATCGTTGAATTATGAAAACGCATCATTATAAAAAGGCCAATCATTCGATATTGATATGTTCAATGATTTAATATAGAAATGTAAGAAGTGGATTAAGCCGATCATTTTCATTAGCCTGATAATCATTTGGGTTTCACTTAACTACACCTTACTTGGCCCAGTTTTAGCTCGCTATCGCACACTTGACTCCAACGGATTTATATCGGAATAAGTCTACTTCAATTCTAGGTACCGATAAATTGCGCGCCAAATCCATTGGTGTGGTCGTGCAGAACTACGCATTGCTTCCCTATGCAACCGTCCTTGAAAACATCATGTTGGCCAAACGGGACAAGCTTCGCGCATTGGAGTTGTTGAAATTACTCCATATCGACCCACTGATGAAAATGAAAGTGGCCAAACTCAGTGGTGGTGAAAAACAACGTGTGGCGATTGCCAGAGCGTTAATGATATCCCCACAGATTTTGATGATGGATGAACCAACGGGAGTCTTGGATACGCACAGTCGAGATGAATTGATGGACTTACTAACGGATCTACATACCAATCATCATACCGGACTGTTCTTAGTAACGCATGACCCATCGTTGCCCAACATGCCACAACGATCATCCATAAGAAAGATGGAGAATTACCCCAGAATTAATAGACATGGTTGCTTTCTTTAGTAACGTCAAATATGAAAAGTAAGGCACCGACTGCCATCAGTCGGTGCCGTTTCCAGTTATTCAGTCATTCCAACGTGATTCCCGGTCCACTTAAATCATAAGTAGATCAACCTAAGATTCATTGTAATGAATTTATGAATAGTCAAAGTGGTGCCTTCGTAACTATATCTGATCTTTCTTCAACCATCGAAATAACCTGGCAAAACCATAGTAATTCCAGGAATAGACCATTCTGAAGTATTTGTTCTTCAATCCCGGTTCACTTTTTAGATATTTATTGTGATGCCAATGGGGATATTTTTGATTCAATAGATCCCATCCTAACTTTAATGTAGCTTTGCGATCTTTTTTATCATCGATGCGGGTGGAACGTAAAAAGGATGATCCTAAAAAGAAACGGATATGCATGTATTCCAATTCATCATGATATTCCTTGGTCAAACCATGGGCATCATACCAATCACTGATTCCCTGAAAGACATCGATCATATTTTTGACTTGTTGGTTATTGGTATGGGTGATCGAACCATGGGTCTGGATGTAATTGACCACACATTCATTAATGAATACCACGTTGTTCAAGAATGGTGCCAGTGTACATAAAAAATATGTATCTTCATACCGATTCCCATCCGGAAAATGGATCCCGTGATCTTTGATGAATCGAAGATCATACACCTTGTTCCATAATGTATTGAACAAATGGATCAACATGTCTTTACCATATTCATACGGACCATCGTGATATACGATGGTTTTTTTGGAAGTGATCCAGTTGAAACTGGCACAAACCATCTGTGGTTTTGTCTTTAACGCATCATGAAACAAGCGACTATAATCACTTGTGGCTTGATCATCCGCATCCAAAAACCCGATATACGGTGTATCCACTTCATCTAAAAACCGATTCCTTACCGCAGCGATGCCACGGTTTTTTTGATGGATGACCCGGATATTATCATATCTTGATGCATAGTCATCAATGATCGAACCACTGTGATCGCTGGATCCATCATCAATAATCAATAACTTTAACTTTGGTTGTTGCTCCACCAGGGATTCGATGGTGCGACCAATCGAATGTTGGGCATTATAACACGGGATACAGACCGTCAAAATGGGTGCATCACTCATGTTTGGCTCCCATTCTCGTTAGCAGCATGGCCATGATCATGGCCATAAACAACGATGTGATAAATTGATCCAATACATGACCACTCATATACCCACTGCCAAAGCCCAATGCCAATGCCAGTGCATAGACCCCGTTTTCCAAATTGAAATGGTCCTTGAACTGACGCAACAGCATCACCACACACACCAGGGTGAGTACGATCCATGGTCCACACACTAAAACAACACCGACGGGACCAAAAGTATAAAACTGTTGGACAAAATCCTGTTCCAATACGATCGACCCATTCATGAAGGTGGAATAACCCAATCCCATTGCCCGATTATATGTGGTCAAACACGGGGAAGAAAAATTACAACCATTGAAATAGATCGTCTGGGTCTCTTCCGGATTATCCGGATTGATCGGTAACTCGATCCTTCCATCGTTCCATTTATAGTTGAAAAACAGTTTTTCGATGTTACGACCACCGATACGTTCTTCCAATGGTCGTACCAATATCATCTCCACCCAGAAATATGGATCGATGCGATAGTCATAGTAATCCAGATAGTATTCTTTGGAAATGGATTGAGCATAACGCGCCCGTATACCATATGTCTCAAACATGTAAATATATTCCGGATCGCTTTCCTTGACCACCGATACCCGCATCCCAGCCAGTTCGGCTTTACCTTGATCCGCAGCGCCATTTTCTGCTAAAGCCAGATCGTTTTTCGCATCGATCTGTTGGTTTTTCACCGCTGGGGAATAGGGTAAGATCAAACCAAAGATCAATGTCGTGACGATGGTATAAACCAAGATGATCCAATCCCATCGTTCTTTTTTAAAGATGGTCATGATCAACACCATCAATAAATACACCACCGGGATCAATACTGCACCATATGTTGCCACACGGGTACCCAAGATCATCATGGATAAACTATGCACTACGATCAATAAACCATATCCGATCTTGGTTTTACCATTGCTTGCTTTATGGAAGTAATAATAAAGCAATGGTAAGACCATAAACATCAAGATACCAATGGTATTGCCTTCGGCAAAAAAGAACTTACTGGTGTAATATTTGGGGATCTCATGCGCTTCATCAAAGATCTGGATGAACCATTGAATGAAGTTGCCTTTGGTATATCCCACATATGTACTCAATCCAAAGGGAACGATATCCCCGATAAAGATCGGTAAAGCGGTGGTCAAGGAAATCACGGTGGTCACGGTCTTGACCATCGATTCTTTCAATTCCAGTTTATAAAAGCAATACACCACTGCAAATGGTAGAACCAAGGTCAACACGTATGTCAGTTCCTGAAACACACTGAAATAGTAATTGCTTGGCATGTACAGCTTTGGAAACAATTCCATGGCATTGATACAATGCAAAATGAAATAGATGGTCAAGACCACTCCATATGTTCCACCAACGATCAAGGTGGTTTTTTTACGCCGATCCAGAATAAATGTGGTCAAGACCAACAATGGAATGATGATGAACCGTAATATGGTCGATACTCTGGGGATTCCCCAACCATCCAACATATCCCCGATCAGATAATCCAGATCAAATACCGGTTGCAATGCCACTAAAATCAATAAGATGGTCAATACCACCTTCTCATTGATCTTCTGCTTGATCTTTTCCATGGTTTACTCCTTTTCCAATTCAAATTCATCCACTGCCAGCGCAGCCTGACCGACCTGTAAGGCGGTCAGGCTTTGCTCACATAATCGATCGATGGTCGCATCATCATATGTATCATCGAATAATACCGTGGTTGCGCTGGATGCATCATAATAAGCATGATCATCCAACCACGAATAATCTGGAAAATACACGATTCCTTGGGTGGAATCATCCAATGCATCGACACCGAATACCAGTTGATCATCGATATCGAACCCAAACAAATTCGCCAATGTTGGATAGATATCAAAGGTCGACGTGGTTCGAGTTATGGTTCTAGCTTCCAATCCCGGTGTATAAATCAGCCAGGGCGTGCGATACTTTTCATATTTGGTTTTACCATCAAAATAAATGGATTGGCCTTGTTCACTCATCCCATACGGATAGTGGTCCCCAAATACCACGATTACGGTATCTTCCAATACCCCATCATCTTCCAATGCGTTTATTAAGTTGCCAATCGCTTTATCCAGATTATGCAACGCCGCATCATAGACCAAGATCTCACTGTTGGTATTTTCTGGTAACACCGATTCCATATAAGATATTTCTTCACTTAACTCTTTCCGGTTTTTTTGATACGGCATATGACTCGTCGCAGAAATAATAAAGTCCATGAATGGTTGACTCGTATCTGTCAATTGATAGGCTTGATCGAACAATTCCGTATCCAATGGCCAGTTATAGGCACTGGTCCAACCATCAAAAGTGGTCAGATCCAATGATTCATTGGCATAATAATGGTCAAAACCATAGGAAGGATGCAAGACGTCTCGATGGTAAAACGAACGATTCCAGGAATGAAACGACAACGGTGTATAGCCTTCATCTTTGAAGAAATGAGCCAAACCATTGTCATAGGTGTTGGAAAAATAATGATTCGGTGTGGTACTGCCTTCGGTACTGGGCATCGCACCGGTCAATGCAATGAACTCACTATCCGCTGTATTGGCATCAAACAAGGGGGCATAGTGGTTGGCAAAATAGATCCCTTGTTGACTCATTTGATACAAATTGGGTGTAATGGTTGGATCCAGGGAATAAGCAGAAAAACTTTCTGCCAGGATCAATATCAGATTCTTACCTTCAAAAAGGCCGGTATATGCATTGGTTTGACCATGATATCCATTGGTGGATAAATAATCCTGGACCATTTCTTCTGTGCCTTTGTTACCAGATATAAACGTATTGTAAAAATCTTTACCCAAATACGAATAGATCCCAAAATATCGTACGGATAAAGTTTTGTTATACAAGCGTTCATATAGGTATTGGTAACTGCGCACATGGATCGGATAATCGGGATAGGAAGCAATGGTAAAACCACACCCACCGATCATGCACACCAGCGCACTCATCCAGGAAAGCATGACTTTTCTAGAATGATGGATATGGGGATTGATCGGTAAGAATCGATGGGTCAACCATAATAGGATCAATAAAATCAAACAGGGGATCACCATTTGAAAACTGGTAAAGTTCATCACCGTGGCCGCACCAGTCGATACCGCGATCAATTCCGAAAGCATCGAGATCTTCGATAATGAAAAAAACGTCGAAAACACTTGATAATGCGCGATCTGGGCAAACCCATAGATCCCCATGGTCACACCAAGAAAAATACTGATCCAATACTTCTGTTTGATATTGACCATTGCCATCAAAAAGGCAATGGTCAATATGAAACAAGTATTAAAAATCACTGAATAACGTTCAAATACCGGGATATTGACCACGATCTTGATCATGGCATCCATCACCAGTAAATACACCATGGTTAGACCAATGGTACAACCATCCTGATAAATCTTTGGTTTCATGCGTTAAATTATAAAGTTAGAATCCAAATTGTCATCCCTTAATCACCAATCCCATGGTTTAACCACAATTCATAATGATCCAACCATCCTGTAAGTGTTTTCACCCACTTCTCTTAATAAAGTTGTACAATGGTTTTACCAAGAAACAGGAGGATTTATATAATCATGATCATTCAATCCAATCGAGTCTACATCGGCAGTCAATTCACCCCGATGCAACTTGAAATCAGTGATTCCAAAATCATTGCAGCCTATGCCTACGGTACCAAACCCGTCGACAAAGACTATGGTGATCAACGCATCGTTCCTGGATTTATCGACGTCCACACCCATGGTGCATATGGTTTCGACACCAATGATGCCAATGAAGAAGGTTTACGCCGTTGGATGAAAAACATCACCAGTGAAGGGGTCACCGGCATCTGTCCCACCACCATCACCCAAAGCCACGAAGTATTAAGTGGTGCGGTTTCCAACGTCGCCAAAGTCGTCGAAGGTGGCTATGAAGGTGCAGAGATCCTGGGTATCCACTTTGAAGGACCATACTTAGATATGGTCAAAAAAGGTGCCCAACCGGAACAGTATATCGTCAAAGGTACCATCGAAGAATTCGAACAGTATCAACACGATGCCCATGGTCTGATCAAGATCATCACCATGGCTTGTGAACATGATGATGATATGGTATTGACCAAATACTGTGCCACCCATGGTGTCAATGTTTCCATCGGTCACTCCGGTATCGATTACAATACGGCACTAGTGGCCATCGCCAATGGTGCCCGTGGTATCACCCATACCAACAATGGAATGTCCATGTACTCCCACCGTGGTGGCAGCGGTGGATTATTGAACATCGCCTTACGGTGCAAAGATATGTACAGTGAGATCATCTGTGATGGTCACCACGTCTCCTGGGCTGCTTTGAATACCTTCTTTACCTGCAAAGGCAAAGACAAAGGCATCATCGTCACCGATTCCTTATTAGCCAAAGGTTTACCAGCTGGTACTCACTTTATGTTTGGCGGCAATGAAACCGAGATCTGGGAAGATGGTACGGCTCATGTCTGTGCGACCCAAGGATTGGCTGGCTCGACCTTAAAAGTCAACGAAGCATTGCGTAACCTGGTGGAATATGCCATGGTCCCATTCGATGTCGCATTGAATGCCTGCACACTCAATCCGGCAAGTTATCTGAAAGTGGATGATCGTAAAGGGAAACTGGCTGTGGGTTATGATGCGGATATCGTGGTATTGGCTGACGATTATTCCGTGGTCCAGACCTATGCACGCGGGGTTGCTCAGTTATAGATTCCTGTAAAACTTCATGGATTCAACCATTCAAAAAGATCGCGCATTTGCGCGATCTTTTTGATGATTTTGATCAAACCAAAGCTTTATAACATTTTCAACCATCGACTCAATGGTTCCAACCACTGTGCAATGGATGCCATCCAAGAGTCAGGCAATAAATGGAATAACCATGTTGAAAATAGATCCACCAAATTCAGTAATGGATCCACCAATAACAAAGCGATCGCTAACATGAAAATCATGCATAGCAACCATCCTTTGAATTGGTGGGCTTTCAAACAAATGATCAAATGGATCATCACCAATAGAATGGTCAAACCAAGCGTGATCAACGCCGTCAACAAGGTTACGGTTTCCCGAAACGGGTATTGATTGACACTGTCGATTTGAACGAAATAATATTGGTTGAAACTATAAACGAACAATCCAAAAAGGATGGCTTCGATCACGATCCATATCCAGGTTGGTTTACGTGTCAATATATCGCTAGATTTCTTCATTGTGG
>CALVCY010000078.1 GCA_944326175.1 uncultured Erysipelotrichaceae bacterium | reverse complement strand
ATCGGCAAATTCTTTGCCGATATGGTCCATCAATATCGGGTCTACACCATGGTTGAGAAAGGAATTCACTTTCAGCACGTCCGGTTCAATGACTTTACCGTAATGGCGAATCTTTTCTTCCAGTTCTTTCATATGCGTTGCTCCTTTTGTGGTTTTAATCATTATATCGATGATTTTATCATTTTTTACTTGCTAATTATATCAAACCTCGATATAGTATTGATGTATCGAGGCTCGATATATTAAAACGGGAGGTACAGTATGGATGAACACATTCGAAAAGTATATGTTCCCATGACGGAAACTGCTTTTTATATCCTGTTGTGTTTGCAAAAACAAAACCATGGTTATGGCATCACAGCGATGGTTGAAACCATGACCAATGGACAAATTCATATTGCACCGGGAACGATGTACGGTACATTGGCAAAAATGGAAAAAGACGGGTTGATCCGTTTGGTTAAAGAAGAAAACAAGCGACGGATCTATACCATCACATCCCTTGGTTCAACCATATTGGATATGGAAATCCGTCGCATCCATCGTCTATATCAAAACAGCAAAGGAGAAATCGAATCATGAAAACCACCAAAATCGCATTCCGTTATTATTCCATCAATGATGTCGATGCCGAAGAACACTGGCTAAGAAATATGGCGAAACAAGGGTGGATGCTCGATCATGTCTATTTTCCAGGTTTCTATCACTTTTATGCCATTGAACCGACGGATATCATTTACCGGTTGGATTATCATCCACTTTCTACGAAACAGAAGAACGCATATATACAGATGTATGCTGATTATGGTTGGACCATGATCACATCGTTATTCGGATATCACTATTTTCAAAAACCCGCTGCATTGTGTCACGGCGAAGAAACATTATTTTCCGATACACTGTCCAAAATCGACATGGTTAATCGATTGATCCAAGGTCGTCTTGTTCCATTGTGTGGTGTGATCATTATTATTATGGTTTTCATCTGGTCATCCACACTGTTCCATGGTCTGCCCATTGAGGAGGCCCTTGGTTTGACCATCTTCGTTTTGGTTGTTCTTTTCTTAACTGCATTGCTTTTTTTCATGCAGTACAGGCGGATCCATCGATGACATTGAGGTTGCGAAACCCCATATGACAATCCGATTGATTTTGCTTGCTTAAGCTACCCCAATCGTATATACTATCCGAGTAAAAACGAGGGGAGGGTAGAAAATGGCTCGCGTTGTAGTGAAAGAGAATGAACCGCTGGATGACGCCCTGCGCAGATTCAAGCGCCAGGTCACCAGAAATGGTACCCTTGCTGAAGCACGTAAAAGAGAATATTACGTGAAACCCGGCGTTAAAAGAAAACTGAAGTCCGAAGCAGCTCGTAAGGCCCGTCGCGGTAAATAAGCAAATAAAAAACTAAATCTGTGTAATGGGTTTAGTTTTTTTTATAAAATAGGATACAGGAGGAAAGCGTCAAATTGGATAAATATATTGATGTATCCATGCTCTCCATGGATCAATTACAGCAGCTATTGGGGATCAATGATAATCATCTTAAACTGCTGGAAGCCACATTCCATGTCACCATCACTTATCATCAGGGTCAGATCCATCTGGTCAGTGAAAACAAAGATGCCCTTGATGGGGCCACGATGGCATTACAACGGATGGTCAATGACATACTGGCCAACGTGGAACTAACCATGGATGTGGCCCGTTACGAAGTCAGTCATGATGATACAGCTTTGGCAGTGGCTAAACTCAATGAAATCAATATTGGTCGAACCATTTCCGGCAAACTGATCCATCCCAAAACTCAGGGACAGTATCAGTTCAATATCATAATGGATGAAAAGCCGATCACGTTTGCGTTAGGACCGGCCGGAACGGGTAAAACCTATCTTGCCGTCGTTAAAGCCGTTACCGCACTCAAACATAAAGATGTGGAGCGGATCGTTTTGACACGTCCGGCGGTTGAAGCGGGTGAAAACCTTGGCTTTTTGCCCGGTGATTTAAAGGAAAAGGTCGACCCGTATTTGACACCGCTTTATGATTGTCTTAATGAAATGTTGGGTTTTGAAGCGGTCGAAAATTATATCGAGAAAAACATTATCGAAATCGCCCCATTGGCGTATATGCGTGGACGTACGCTCAACAAGGCGTTTGTCATTTTAGATGAAGCGCAAAATACGACCATTCATCAGATGAAAATGTTTTTGACCCGCTTGGGATTTGGTTCACGGATGGTCATTACCGGTGATCCCAGTCAGATCGATCTCGATTATAAAGTGACCAGTGGATTGATCGATGCGGTGACTGTTTGTCGCAATATCGATGAGATCGGGATCATTGAATTGACCAGTGATGATGTGGTCAGAAATCCCATCGTGGCAAAGATCATCGATGCCTATGCCCGCCATGAAAGGAAGAAGCAACATGTTAACCATCGTTGAGATGAGTGATTCCAATGGTTTAAACCAATATTATCCTTTGATCGAAACCATTTATAAAAATGTGTTGGATCACTTTGACAAGGATGATCAAACCATGGAGTGTTCCTTGATCCTTGTGGATGAAACCATGATGCATCAATATAATCTTCAATATCGGAATATGGATCGACCAACGGATGTATTGACATTTGCTGCACTGGAAGGGGAACAGCTATCCGATGAAAATGAATTGGGTGATATTTTCATCAATACCAAAGCTGTTTTTGATCAAGCCATAAGCTATCAGCACAGTGTTCGTCGAGAATTTGCATTTCTGTTTATCCATGGCTTGTTGCATACGCTGGGTTATGACCATATGAACCCCCATGATGAAACCATCATGTTTGCCTTGCAGGATGAATTGCTCGATCCATTGGTATCCAAAGATGAACCTTATCAAAAAATTTAAACCCGCTTTTAGTGGTCTAAAACTCGCATTGAATGATTCGAGCATCCGATTACAATGCTATATCGCGATCAGTGTACTCTTGGTTGCGATCTTAGCTCGATTGGATGCGATCTGCTGGTTGGGTTTGATCAGCGCCATCGCAATGGTCATCATTACAGAAACCATCAACACGGCGATCGAACGGATGTGTGATTTGATCCAACCTGAATTGGATCCGAGGATCCGCTATATCAAAGATCTATCTGCCGGATTTGTATTGATGGCATCCCTTTATGCATTGTGTATTGCGATCTGGATCATCATCCATACTTGGTTTTGACCATCTGTTTTAAGAAGGAGAGAAAATTATGACTCAACAAGAATTGATCGATATGGCGTTCAAGGCCAGTGAGAATGCCTACGTCCCGTATTCCCATTTTCCAGTCGGTGCCGCCGTTTTATGCAAAGACGGATCCGTCTATAAAGGGTGCAATATCGAAAATGCCGCCTACCCAAGCGGGATTTGTGGCGAACGCGTGGCTATTTTCAATGCGGTAAGCGATGGCAAGCGAGCGGATGATATCCAAGCGATCGCTATCGTTGCCCATGGGGATACCATTGCCTACAGTTGCGGTGCATGCCGACAGGTTTTGGTGGAATTATGCCATTTGGATACTCCCGTCTATTTCAGCAATGGGCAGACCACATTAACCACCACGGTCGGTGAAATGACGCCCCATCCCTTTACTGCAAAGGATCTAGACTGATGAAAAGCGGATTCATTGCATTGGTCGGACGTCCCAATGTTGGTAAAAGTACTTTACTGAATACCTTGGTCAATGCCAAAATCGCTATTGTTTCCGATAAAGCTGGAACGACCCGTAATACCATCCGAGGGATCTACAATCGAAACGATGTTCAATTGGTATTCATCGATACCCCGGGTATCCATAAACCTTCGCATGAACTCAATACCCGGATGAATAAACTGGCATACAGTGAACTGATGGGATGTGATGTGGTGTATTATTTGGTCGATGCCACTCAACCTTTTGGTCGGGGCGATCAATTGATCGTCGAGCGGCTTTCAAAGATCGAACAACCGATTTTTTTGTTATTGAACAAAACTGATGCATTGAGCAAGGAAGCCACAGGTGAACTATTGATGCAATGGAGCCAACGGCTCCATTTTGCAGAAATCTTTCCGATTTCGGCACTTTCGGGTTACAACACGGCGGATTTGGTCGAAACCACCTTGAACTATTTATCGGATGGTGTGGCCTATTATGATACGGATGCAAAAACGGATGCTTCCACATCCTTTCAGATCAAGGAATTGATCCGAGAAAAGATCTTGTATTATACTCAACAGGAAATTCCCCATTCGGTCGCCATCGTCTTGGACGAATACAAAAAAAGTGGGAATACGATCAATGTCTCGGCAACGATCGTGGTGGAACGTTCCAGTCAGAAGGGGATATTGATCGGTGCTGGCGGAAAGATGATCAAACGGATCGGTACCGCAGCACGAAAAGATATCGAAATTCTATTAGGCGATCATTTATTTTTGCAATTATATATACGCGTTGAAAAAAACTGGCGCGATAATCCCAATAAGCTGTATCAATTGGGATATCTGGATATCGATGAAGAGTAGGAGGTGGTTTAACCATGAACAAACCATTGGAACATGGTCAAGCCATAGTTTTACGTCTACAAGATTACAAAGACAATGCGGTGTTGATCACCGTATTGGTCAAAAATATCGGTCAATTGCGATTGATCGGTAAAGGACAACTCAAACCGACCAGCAAACTGGCACCCATCTGTCAGCCATTCAATACATTATTGATCGGGTATATCCGTGCTCATGATTCCACCTTGGGTCAACTGATCCAAGCTTCCTGCCTCGATTCCAGAGTGGATCTCACGTTTGATCTATACCAAAGCATCTATGGTCAGATCATCACTGAATTGATCGAAAAGATCACGTTTGATATGGATTATGCTCATGTGGATTTCTATGATTTTA
>CALVCY010000077.1 GCA_944326175.1 uncultured Erysipelotrichaceae bacterium | reverse complement strand
CATCGGAGTAACTCTGTTCAGCTTGCTGGATCTGTTTTTGTAAATCCGTGGTATCCAGCGTGGCGATCACATCGCCCGCATTGACCACATCCCCGACCTCCACTTCGACTGTGGCGATCTTATAGGTTTTCGCCCCGTCGGCAACTGTGACGTTGGCTTCACTGCCACTGACCACTGTTCCGGTTGCCGTCACGGTATTGGACAAGGACGTTTTGGTCAATGTGGTCGTTCGGATATATTCATATGTAACGCTCGTGCTTTTCTGTCGCCCAAAAATAAGCCATAACACTAAGGCGATGATCAGGCTCAAAATGATCACTAAGATCGCCACACGTTTTTTTCTTAAACGACGTTTCCGTTTTGGTTGCGTATGGACCGGCACATCCGTTTGCTCTGTCGCTGACGCTTCTTGCTGTAGATCAAGCGGTTGCTCATCGATCTGAACAGGATCATCCATCGATTCATCCGTAAGTGGATCGATGGTCTGATCGATTTCTTCGATTGATTCATTGTCGGAAATTTCTGGCTTTTTTCTGAAAAACATACGTCATTTATTCCCTTCTACCATCCGTGAATTTTAATGAATATAATAACGATAACGGATCGCCGAGACGATGCTTGACTTTGCATGAATGAGCGATAATGGAGACATCTCGGATTTTTTATCGGTAATCAGTTGTCGTTTAAAAATCGGCAGATCGCTGCCTGGATATAGATTATCCATGCAAAATAAATTTTAGGTCAACTTTGAATATAACACGAACCTTTCAACGGTTTTCACAATTTAAAGCATGGTTTAACCAATGGATCCGCTAAGATAACACCACGCTAAAGGAGATTGGTGCGTTTCAAAATATTAATGGTCGAGGATCTAGCTAGCAATATTTTATTGTTGAGCAAATATGAGACTCAACAGAAAGTAGTGGAAAAGACCATGTATGATCTGGATGAACAGATCCGCTCTTGTGTATTGAAATTGAAAGCCCAATGGACTAGTCGAAACATCACCTTTGAAATGGATCGAAAGGCGATCCGTTATTATGGGAACAGTGAGATGTTGGAGCATGTATGGATGAATTGATTGCCCAATGCCATCAAAATTTCATTGGATGGTGCAACCCTCCATATGTGGACTAAATGCGATGGTTCGATCACTGTCACCTCCACACCAAAACAAGGCAGTTGTTTTACTGTAACACTGCCTTGTATGAATCAATGGTAATATGTGGTTCGATCATGACTTCACACTGGTTGGTGGATCCGCGGTGATCCCTTCACCGACATTGGGGACAAAGTGACTGTAAATGGCATCGACCATAAAGGTAATGGTCAACACCATCGCAAGGATCCGTGCTTTGGCATGATTGAATTTCATGATCACATTATCCAATAATGGTGCCACCACATATACGACTGCCATACCCCCAACACCAAAGACCAGTAAACCTTCCGCACAGATCCTACCATCCAGATTCAAAAAGAATCCAGTATAATCCCACCAACGGATACCGGTGGTCAATTCCATGACATAACTGGTCATGTATTCCAAAAAACCACAGAGTACGATGGCTAGACCAAACTCCAGTTTGGGATTCTTCCGGAATCGATACAATACCGTTAAGATCAATATCCCACCAAAACCATAGATCGGCAACCATGGTCCATGCATACTGCCTCGATTGACCAATATCCCTTCCGTGATCAACATCAATGCCACTTCATAGATCCACCCAATAAAAGCAAAGATAAAAAACATCAAAATCAATGAAGTCAACGTATAGTGGCGGATGTAATGGATATTCGCTAGAGAAGAACGTTTCGTGGTCTCGCTGATCGTAAATAGACGGACCGGATAACTTTGACCATTGACCTGATCGATCAGATCATCGATCCGTTCCCGATCGAATTGATCTTGCTCATATGCTTTTTCGCGTGCATCCGGCATCAACAGGATACCGAAATTGCGCAGAAGAAAGCCTTTGAACCCTTTGGGGATTTGCAACGATACATGGGGACGATTCAGGATATCGATGACATCGCCATAAGCGTTTTCGATGGTCTCACCATCGGCTTGAGTATACAGATACAAATCATTGAAAATGGTATAACCATCGATTTTTTGATCGATCGCTGCTTCACGCAATAGGGTGAAGTATTCATTGAACGTCGCGCTCTTATACGGATTCAAAAAGAAGAGATTTGATAAACCAAACGTCAACCCGTTGAGTAGATACCAACCGAAAAACGAAATTTCCAAAATGAATGCGTCCCATTTATGTCCATCCATCATGCGCCTGGATAAACCAATGGCTTCTTTTGCGCTGATATTTGGATTTTCCGCCACGATATACGGGACCATGTAATAGGAATAGCGCTTGATGATGCCACCGATGATGGTCAATGACCACAAGCTCAGATAGATGGTTTTCACCGCCATGATCCATGCCGCTTTGCTCCATTTTTTGATATGCGAAAGATAAAGAAAACGAGAAAATGGGGTTTGATCATAGATCCTGGATTCCATCATCATCCGACGCATCAATACCGGATAAAGGTTTTGGATATAAAACCAAAATAGAAAAAACAGGAAAAACGATAAAAGTACCAAGATCATTACCGCGATATTGGTCGAACCAAGGATACTGGATATGGTCGAAACCAACGTCACAAAGATCGAACCCGATAATAAGGATGAAACCACAGTGGCAAAGACACCATTGGTCGTACCCAGTATCGGATTATCAAACAATACCGGTTCTTCATCCACCGATGGATCCTGTTGGACATTTTTAAACTGTTGTGCAATCTCCAACGCATCATAGATATCGACTCCCCAATCCATCGACCTGGTTTCAACCACAGTCTGCTGTGGAGTCGAGCGCACCGCTGCCAACGTATCCGTAAATTCAACGGATAAAAAAGCAGCGATCAAACACAATGCCACATAGAAAAAATAATGGGCTTTAAATGTATGTTTTGCTTTACCCTTTAGTTGTTTTCGAAGTGAATGATCCAATTTGTCCATATGGTATAACCATATCACAAATCTGTTTTGATCCATCATAAAAAGGCGCATGGTCCAACCATGCGCCTTATGCAAGATTAATTATTCTTCAACTGCGTTGAATGCAACAAAATAAGTATTTCCGGTTTCTCCAGAAGTGTAATATTCGACAAATGCCATCAAATAATCCACCGCATCATCTGGCACTTCAAATAACAAAATGCCCTCTTTACTTTCTCCGATCGGAATTTCGTAAGTGATCGGAAGTTGCAGGTCACTGAGTGTCTCATACGACTCATACGCACTTGGATCCTCACCGACCAACACACTGACCGGATACACCGACTCGACATCGGTATTGGTGGTATTGATATTCCACGTCAGTTCAAAGTCATCATCGAACATCGGCAATGTCGTCAACTGCGTATTGATGATATTGACTGTCACCACCACATACTTATTCCCTTGCGATGGGGTATATCCATCAAATTCATGGGTGGTATAGGCATCTTCGACGATAAAATCCAAAAAAGCGGTCCGCATGGTGTCGCCCATATAACCATAGGCATTTCCATCTTCATCTGGTTCGACCACATTCCCTTCAACCCTCGATGGTTCATTTTCATCGACAGTTTCATTTGGATCGGTTGTTTCAGTTTCATCGAACACCGGTGAAACCGATTCGACGGTTTCAGCGGTTTGCGGTGTATCGGTTTCGCCGATAGATAAGGCATGATCGATATCATCGCCACTGCACCCGGCCAATACAGTCAAGGTCAATAACGTAGCAAAAACTTTCTTCATCGTTCAAACGTCCCCCTATGCATCCATTATAAAAGTGTGACCTAGCAGTAAATGAAAAGAAAGAGTAAAATTTATAATGAATTTTCAAGAAGTTTTCATATTTGAACCAGATCGAAGTGGTGGCGTATAGAAATGACAAACATGAACAAATGCAGCTTGGTTTCGGATGGCTTTGGCGATCATTTTCGCTTTGGCAACGTCATTGCATAACCCGAATACGGTCGAACCACTGCCGGACATGATCGCACCATCGCAACCCAATTCCAATAATCGCATTTTCAATGTTTGGATCATCGGGACCAATTCCATCGCCGGTTGTTCCAAAGAATTATTCAATAGTGCGCAAGTCTTTAAATAATCGCCTTCGCGTAATGCATATTCCAGTTCATTATTAATATGACCATCCCCATGATCATTGCAACGTTTGAAACATTCACCGGTCGATACGCCTTCTTTTGGTTTGACCAATATCACCGATGGGTCGAGGCGATTGCGAAAACGGCGAACGTTTTCGCCGATCCCTTTGACCCTGGCGGGAGCATTGGCGATACAGAAAGGCACATCGGCACCGATCTTGACCCCAAGATCCATCAGTTGATCGATGGTCAAACCAAGGGAATACATCCGATTGATCAGTTTCAACGCACAGGCACCATCGGCACTTCCTCCACCTAAACCGGCTTGGGATGGGATACGTTTGATCAGGTGAATATCGAAATGGTCTTGAATAGCATCAAATGTGCACCGCATCAGTTGAATGGCATCCAAAACGGTATTATCATGCAAAAAGTGTTTCCCACCGATATTGCATCGAAATGTATCCTGGTTTGAACCATTGGGTTCAATGGTCAAAATATCATACAGATTCAATGGCATCATGATCATATCCAGATCATGATAACCATTGTCCAATGTATCCAATACCTGTAAACCCAGGTTGATCTTACAATAGGCATGACCTTTCATTGGATGACCTCTTTGTATAAAGATTTGAATTCATCTAAGGATAACTGTTCACTGCGGATGGTCAAACCCGGTTTATGATGGTCTAACCATGCATTGACCTTGGTTAGATCATATCCGCTATGTTTTAGATTATTGGTCAATGTTTTGCGTCGTTGGGCAAAACATTGACGCACAAATGTAAAAAATCCTTGGGTATCGATAATGGTTGGATCCAATGGTTTGGGTTTGAAGACCACAACTGCACTATCCACATTGGGTTGTGGATCGAATACATTACGGGATACATCAAACGCAATGGAAGCATCATAAAGATACTGGGCCATGATGGTCAAACCATTGTAATCTTTGGTATCCACCATCGCCGTAAACCGTAATGCGACTTCCTTTTGCATCATGACCGTGATCTGTGCAAGTTTTTCATGACTTTCAAAACACTTCAGCAATAGGGGTGTGGTGATGTAATACGGCAAATTGGAAACGACCTTGATCGAACCATACGTATTGGAAAGCATCGATAAGATATAATCCAGATCGACACTGAGAAAATCATGATTGATGACTTTGACATTACCATACTCTTTCATGGTTTCACCAAGGATCTCGATACAGGCAGGGTCGATCTCAAATGCATAGACTGCTTGAGCCCTTTGCGCCAAGCATTGGGTCAAAGCACCCAAACCCGGACCGATCTCGATGACACAGTCTTGACTATCGCATCCAACGGATGCGATGTTGAAGACTGTGTTGTAATCGATGATGAAATTTTGACCATATCCTTTCTTGGCATGACCATTGTATTTATTTAAAAGATAATGGGTGGTTTTATACGTTGCGATCTTGTCCATAATCGATCTGTTCCAGTTCTTGTTTCGTAATATGTAAATAATTCAATCGTTTCAAACAGGTTTTAGCATTGGTCGAACCAATGGGATAAATGGTGGATAACACGTTACGACGAAATTGGCTATCAGCTTTACCACTTAATCCCAATTCGACCATATCTTCCATGGTCAAACCATCATCATGCCCAATATCATAGCTAGCTAGTTGTTTTAATGCCGCTCGAATGCTTTGTTCATCCCCATGTTCCACACCGACTTTTTTATCGGTCCGTGCCTTTTGCTTAGGAATAAACGCATGTTTGACGTTGGGATAAACCGACATGATGGCTTTTCGAATCTTTTCACCCGGAGCATCGGGATCTGTAAAGACGATCACTCCTGGATCGACCACATATTTACCGATCAATGTCATGGTCTTACCATCCAATGCCGTGCCATGGGTGATGATACAATCCACATCATAAATGGCTTTCAATCGTGCTGCATCGTGGTTCCCTTCCACCACGACCTTTTCCTTGATGATTTCCATCAAGACCATTATATCCAAATGGTCAAACCATCTTGAATCCAAATCCAAAACTTACTATAATTTTAGCAGTCGCTCATCGAGAGTGCCAAAGGAGGAAATAGAATGAGCAAAAAACAATTCAAATCCGAATCCAAGCGACTGCTGGATATGATGATCCATTCCATCTATACCAACAGTGACATATTTTTAAGAGAATTGATTTCCAATGCATCCGATGCATTGGACAAACGGTATTATCTGGCATTGACCAATAATGCTGCCATCGATCGATCCACATTGAAGATCACTTTGACCCCAAATAAAGAAAACCGAACATTCACCATCAGTGACAATGGGATCGGTATGGATGAAAAAGAACTGGAATCCAATTTAGGGACCATTGCCAAAAGTGGCAGTGAAGATTTCAAAAAACAAGTGGAATCCAACAGTTCCGATGTGGATATCATCGGTCAATTCGGTGTCGGTTTCTACTCCGCCTTCATCGTTGCCGATACCATTACCGTCACGAGTCATAAAGAAGGTTGTGATACTTATAAATGGGAAAGTGAAGGTGCCGATGGTTATACCATTGAAAAATGTGATGAAGCCCCCATTGGTACCACCATCACGTTGCATTTAAAAGCCGACAATGATCAAGTCAATTATTCCCACTACCTTGAAGAATATGAAATCAAATCCTTAGTATCCAAATACAGTGATTATGTCCGCTATCCCATTCAAATGGAATGTGAAGTGAGCAAACCCAAAGGTGAACCCAAAGAAGGCGAAACCCCAGAATATGAAACCGTAAGGGAAATGCAAACATTGAATTCGATGGTCCCTTTATGGAAAAAAGATAAAAGTGATATCACCAACGAACAGTACAATGAATTTTATAAAGATAAATTCATGGACTGGCAGGATCCGTTCAAGATCTATCATTATTCTGTCGAAGGCAATGTTTCGTATACCGCATTGCTGTATATTCCCAGCCAAGTCCCGTATAACTTCTATAATTCCGATTATCAGGGGTCGTTGCAACTGTATTGCAAAGGTGTTTACATCATGGATTGCGCCAAAGACCTGTTGCCGGATCACTTCCGTTTTGTCAAAGGATTAGTCGACAGTGATGATCTTAACTTGAATATCTCCCGTGAATTATTGCAACAGGACTATCAGGTCAAGCAATTGAAGACTTCTTTGGAAAAGAAGATCAAACGTTATCTGGAAGACATGCTCAAAAACGAGCGAGAAGATTATGAGAAGTTCTGGGATAACTTTGGTTTGACCATCAAATACGGTGTCTATGCCAACTATGGTGCAGCCAAGGAAACCTTGCAAGATCTGTTATTATTCAAATCCAGTGCAGACGATAAATACACCACCTTAAAAGAATATGTGGATCGGATGAAGGAAGATCAAAAAGAGATCTACTATGCCTGTGGTCCGACCATCGCTGCCATCAAAGCCTTACCCCAAATGGAAAAGATCCTGGAAAAAGGGTATGAAGTGCTCTACTTCATGGATGATGTCGATGAATTTGCCATCATGATGATGCATCAATATGCCGAAAAAGAATTCAAGAGCGTCAACAAAGGCAATCTCGATCTCGATAGTGAAGAAGAAAAGAAAGCACGTGAACAACTGACCAATGCCAACAAAGGCTTACTGGACAAAATGAGTGAAGTGCTCAAGGACAAAGTCAAAGAAGTCCGTCTTTCCGATCGACTCAAGAGCCATCCAGTCTGCTTAGTTGCCGAAGATGGCATGTCATTGGAAATGGAAAAAGTGCTCAATGCTGGACCGGTCAAAAACAATGTGAAAGCCACCACGGTGTTGGAAATCAATCCCAACCATGAGTTGTTCAAAACATTGCAAAAGATTTTTGAAGCCAACCCGGAAAGTATCGAAGACTACGCGGATGTCTTGTATGATCAAGCCCGATTGATCGATGGTTTGACCATTGAAGATCCAGTTGCCTATACCAATAAGATCACCGAATTGATGATCAAAGCCAATCAATAGAACAAATCAGCGGATGATTCATTCATCCGCTGATTTGTTCATGAATCTGATCAATTCATCATAACGCTTAACATATGCACTGGCTAAAGCGATCAATTGATCTTTATCTTTTTCACTGTATCGATCATCGATCACAATCGAATCCATACCAGCAGCAACCGCAGCTTGGATACCGATCAGAGAATCTTCAAAGACCAGACATTGATCGGTGGTCACACCAAAATCATCCTTGACTCTCAGATAGATTTGAGGATCCGGTTTGATCTTAGTGGCGTCCTCGCGAGTATAGATGACTTCAAAATAATCATCGATGTTGGCTTTTGAAATGATATTCGAATTGACCGTGCGATAAATATCCATATTGCGTCGTTTGGTGGTTGTAGCGATGGCTAAATGGTATCCTTTGGATTTTAATAATTTGATGAATTGGTCGGCTTGTGGTTTATAATCGACTTTCTCTTTAAGATAACGATCCGCGATTTGATAACGCAATCGATGCAATTGGTCTAAATCATACGTTGAATGATACAGATCTTTCAAATATAAAAAGTAGCAGCCATAGGGATCGGCTTGGTCATGATTTTGAGTAATGATGCGATCTCGGTTGGTTTGGATATCTTCTTTGATGATGGTTGAACCATCATGTCGGATGGTTTGGATGAATGTTTCATCCACAGCATTCCATATACCAACGGAATCGATGAGTGTACCATCCATATCAAAGATCATGACTTTTTTGTTTTGAAATACTTCCTTGATGGTTTTCATATGTGCACCTCTTTTCTTTTTATGATAAGTAAATCCCTTCAAATGGTCGAATTCGTTTACAATGAAGCCATGGAACACGTTTCGATCCTGTCCAAAAATGATCCATGGTTTGACCAGCTGCATCAATTGTATCTGAAAAGTTTTCCTCTGGTGGAACGAAGGGATATGGATTTGATGATCAAAAAGGCCAAGGAAGGGCTGGTAAAGATCGATGCATGGATCAAACAGGATACGTTTGTTGGTTTGACCATTGTTTCCAAAGGGAACCGATTTGATTTATTCGATTATCTGGCCATCGAAACGGATCAACAAAGAAAAGGATATGGTTCGACCATCCTCAAAAAGATCTTAAACCGATATTCTAACCAAGGTTTATTTTTAGAAATCGAATTCCCCAATCCTTCTTCCGATCAATACATCCTTCAAACCAAACGGTATGCTTTCTATATCAACAATGGTTTGATCGATTCCCATATGGTCGTCAATCTTTATCGTGTCAATTATCTGATCTTAACCAATGGCCCTCCCATTTCATTCGATGATTATGTCCATACCTACATCCATGCCTATGGTTTATCATTTACTCAAATGCTCGATCCGATCTATATTGGTTCAACCATAACGAAGAAAGGTTTAAATCATGAAACTGAAAGATGAATTCAACCGTTTAAAACCAACCAACCAACAATTCATTGATCACACCAAAACATTGGTTCGTAAGCAACTCGATGATCTAGCCATCGATGCCACCGATGGAACCATGGATGAGGATCGTCGAACCAAATTACTCGATATCGCCAACGCTTTATCCAACGCTTCTTCTTTCTACTTGGCCGCTCATGAGACCTGTGAACATCTCTCCGATGAGATCAACACCCAGATCAAGGAATATACCAAGTGGCATAAACAACTCAAAAAAGGCCGTCGGTTTTTCAAACCAACGGAACCCAACAGTGAGATCGACTATCAAGAGAAAATCACGAATCACTTCACCCGAGGATTGAATTTCTATAAGTTGTTTTGGATCTTTTTTATCGGATGTTTTGGGGGTGTGGTGATCGAAACCATCTTTTGTTTGATCACTCGTGGTCATTATGAAAGTCGTACCGGATTATTGATCGGACCATTCAACCTCGTGTATGGATTCGGTGCATTGGCTTTAAGCTATACCTTATATAAATTCAGAAACCGATCCGCTTCCCATGCATTTTTCGGAGGCTTTGTCGTTGGGAGTATCATCGAATATCTGTGTTCATGGTTTCAGGAATTGGTCTTCGGATCGGTTTCCTGGGATTATTCACGTTTCCCCTTTAATGTAGATGGTCGGATCTGCCTTTTATATTCTCTGTTTTGGGGAATATTAGGGATTTTATGGATCAAAACCATTTATCCCCGTATGAGTGTTTGGATCTTATTGATCCCCAATAAGATCGGCAAGATCCTCAGTTGGGTATTGGTGATCTTTATGCTATTCAATTCGATATTTACAGGGATCGTCGTGTATCGCTGGACAAGAAGGGATGATGGGATCACACCACAGAATGGTTTAGCCGTATGGATCGACCAGCATTACGATGATTCGACCATGGAAAA
>CALVCY010000076.1 GCA_944326175.1 uncultured Erysipelotrichaceae bacterium | reverse complement strand
AGATCATCGCGATAATCTTCCATGGCTTTGACCAATGTATCAATGGCTTCCAATCCAAAGGAATCGTCTTTCCCACGGAACAAGGCATACGCTTCATCGATAAACAAAACGCCACCCAACGCACTTTTGACCACACTCATGGTCTGCGGCGCGGTATGACCGACGTATTGACCAACCAAATCGCCTCGGGTCACCTCGATCAATTGACCTTTGCTCAAAACACCGATTGCTTTCATATAACGGCTGATCAGTCGGGCAATGGTGGTCTTTCCTGTTCCAGGATTACCGGTGAATACCATATGCATATTGACTTCACTGGCTTTAAAACCTTGTTTAGCGCGCAGTTGTTGAGCCGATAAATTGTCTTTCAATGCACGGATATAAGCTTTGACATCTTTAAGCCCAACGATTTCATTGAGTTCAGCTTCGATTTCCGCGATCGCTTTGGTATTGCTGATTTGAGCATACGTATAATCATTATTTCCATTATGGGCGTGGACTTTATTATCCACCACCGTCAAATGGACAGCTGTTTCAGAATGGATCTTATTTTCCAAAAACAACTGGACCACGAACGATTTAAGACTATCCAAGGCGACCTGCAACGAATCGATGCCATTGGCCGGGATATATTGATCTTTTAACCAGGAAATGAATTCATCGTCCCAGCCCAGTTCGATATGGTAATGCAAACGACAATCGGTTTTTAATAAATCCAATTGGATATGCATCACTTTATCGACAGTTTCATCACTATTGGCTTGAAATTCCACGACATCGGGGACTAATTTGAAAAAATCCGCACCGAAATAACCCATGAGCTTGCCACGATTCAGGGAAGTCATCAACACCAAATAGTGACCTTTCGCTTCTAAGGAATCGACAGATTGTTGAACGAATCCACCATTGGTTTCGATCAACTGTCCCTTGGAATTTTGGATATAGCGCTTGTTCAAAAGGATTTTACCAGTCGTTAAAAATTCACTAAGGTAACGCAAATACAAGGGATTGGCTTTTTCGAAATTTTCGATGACGATGACATTGCCTTCTTTATTGATCGCAGTAAAAATATCCTGGAAGAATAATGGTTCTTGAGAATTAGAAGAATATCGGGAGCAATCCAGGGTCGTGTAGACTTTACTGGTCAAGAGGTTGTGGCGGGCCATTTGGGTCAATACCACATCCAATGCATAGTGACGGCCACTGCCTTTAGGGCCCATTAAAACCATGGAACCTTCATGGACATGATGATATTGATCCACTAATAATGATCGACGGAAAGCGACCATCATTTGATAGATGGCTTCATCTTGACCGAAGACTTTAGAACAGACTTCATTTTGGATCGTGGAATAAATATCGAATTTAAGATCTGTGGTAACGGGATCACTTGATTTGGTTTCGACCATAGTGGTCGAACCAAAGTCTTTCTTGGCGTCCACTGTGAGTTTTTCGATTTTTTCATTCATATCCGCACGGGTATTGGCATCGATATAGGCATTGAGATTGGCACTCATAGCATTGACCTGGTCGAGTAATTCATGGATGCGACCATTATCGAACGTGGTTGAACCATTATTCCTTTTAGCAATCTTATCCTTATCCAGGATCTCATCCATCATCGCCTGGATCTCATCACTGCGATCACTCATTATTCTTTACTCCGCTTTCCAGTTTGATGTCGCTGTCCGTTTTGATCGTATCATTGATCTGATCGATCTTATCATTGATACTCAACTTGATCTCTTCATCTTTCTTGAAAGCTTCCGCTTCATCAAGCGACGGTTCCAGCGTCAATTTGATATCCGAATTATTCGCACTAGCTAACGCTTTGCTTTTGGCAATATCCAATTTGGCATCCGTGACCAATCCATCATTTTTCAATAGTGTCTCCAATGTATTCAAATCGGCATTGAGATTGATGAAATCTTCATCATTCATTTCATTGACGATGGTGACCATCGAATCGTTGATGGTATCGATCACACTGGATACTTTATCCACAGTAGCATCATGGTCCTGATGCATGGTCTGATTCTGTAATTGATTGAATGATTCGAGAATATCCACCAGCATCGGCATATAGTAGTCATACAATTTTTGGACACTGGTCAGATCCGAACCATCTCCTTTGGCTTGAAGCGTACCGATCTGACGCAACAAGCCGGCCGTGCGGTCCAATTTCAGGGAAATACGGTAATCCGGGATCTGATTATTAAGATCATCGACTTTGCGGGCGTATTGTTCAGCTTTGGATAATTGTTTGCTTTCATGACGGGATACGCCTTTTTCATCGGAAATTTTCGTGGATTTCGTAGTGGTTTTGCGTTTAGAAAAATCAAGAAGTGATTTGATGATTTTGTTGTATTCGGAAGGATGGCTTTGACCAAACTCATACAAAGAGCACAGTCGGGTATTTTCAAAATAGACATCCATATCTTTGACGGATGTGATTTCCCGACGGGCACGGATATTGAGTTGGGTGGTCACGGTATAGGAATCATTACGGTCAAAATAGTTGTTCATGGCTTGAACCAGCGATTCCTCTTCTTCCTCACTCAAAGAACGCGCGCTGCTGTAAACCACATCCGCATCGATCACATCCGCATTATTTGTCCGGCCATAGCGTTTATAGCGCCCCTGGCGGCGGAATTCGTTGATTTTATCGTTGCTACGGGTATTATTCCCATTGGATAAAAAGACCAATAACAGTCCGAGTATGAAAAACATCGGCGAAAAGGTCACTACACCGAAGATTAATAAAACTATTCCAAATGTCATGGTTCAATATTACACCACAATCGATTCATTCTTTTAGGGAACATCTGCAAATTACGACAGATTTGTCTCAAAACAGCAACGGGATGAAACCATCGATGATTTTTAGAAAGATAAATCAGTGGAACTACCCAAAATCTGTTGGAATGCATCCAGATTGCCATTCCCGTTGGGAATGACAAAAATCACTTGGTTAAAACCATATGCATAACTGGTCAAACCATCCTTGAATAACTGAGCCACCTCATAAGGATCCTGACCAAATACCCCACAACCAAAAGCACCCAGGATCAATGTATCGACATGATGATATTGTGCACCATCTAAAATAAAGGTGATGCGATCTTGAAGAGCCTGATAATTATCATTCTCAGATATGTCATGATTTTCTTTCGCATCGCGTTTATTCGGTGCTGCAACCACGATGACATCAACCAATTTGCTATTGGTTTTGACCATATGGATATCGATACTTTCCTGCAATGGATAATCCGGATTAAAAAAGCGAATACCTTGAAGATAGAGCATCCGATTATGGTAGAGACCCCCATTCAGAGCTGACCGATTCCATTGGTAAAACACTGACTGATCTTTCAAATAATGATACAACGTCGAATCATGACATAGTGCTTCCTCTTGAGCCATTGCACCATTGATATAACCCCCACCTGGATGACGATACGATGCAAAGTCCAACACAGCCATTCGAGTTTTAGTCGAGCCATAAGCAAAGATGGCCTGTGTCGTGCTCATATCGACAATATGAATTTTTATCTGTGGATTTATGGATGGTTCAGCATCAATGATATTGGTATGCCCATCCACCTTTACTTCGTCATCATTGAAATACTTTTCCACCAGTATTTCATGTTTATTTGCCATGGCAGCGCGCATGGTTTTACGTGTTGACCAAGATTTCATGCATTGACCTTTCATCGTGGGCGAACCATTGATATTGTGAAAACCCGTCCCCACGAATGGGGACGGGTCAATCCGGATTATTGATTTTTCAATGATTCGTTGTAGCTTTCGATCCGTTCTGCTTCAGCCATGGTTTGAGCATCCAACGGGTCGATGGTTCTGACGCGACGCGGTTTAGGTCGACTGATCCGCCACATTTCACTGTAGGGGATGAACTTGATCGTATCCGCATTGGCTTTCGCTTGTGTACGTTGAGCTTTACTGTTGCCTTCATGCACATTATTGAGGATGTTTTTATCCAGCATGTAGCTGACATAAACCACCTTTTTGAGCATGAACCATTTCAATACACAACTTTGGATATAACCGGCACGGTCATCCATTTCCACTAATTTTTCTTTCGCTTCTGTGGCAAGATCATCCGCCATCTTGACGGCATCCGCCAATAATAATTCATAGGAACCGTAGATCTTGCGTTCGATAAAGCGCTGGATCCCACCGGCATTGCGACGGAACAAGTCCTTAACCGTATTGATGACAAAATCCACATCACTGCTGGCTAATGCCACGATATCATTGCGATACGGTTCAAATG
>CALVCY010000075.1 GCA_944326175.1 uncultured Erysipelotrichaceae bacterium | reverse complement strand
TTTCAATATTAGCCATAATCAACACCTCTACTATTTGAAATCCTTTTGTTTCACTAAATCATCTTAAAATATCTTAACGCATTTTCGATTGCCTGTTCCTTTTCTGGTGGCACTTGCGAAACTTTTGGTTCCCTTTCACCTAAATTAAAATTGATTCGTTCTATCAACCCATGTTTTCTTTTAACTCGTGCTATATATAATTGAGATACCTTAAGCCCTGTCTTATCTAACACATATTGCTTTATTTCAGCGTATGTTGCTTTACTCTCTGCCGCCGTCAAATCAAGCTCATCCATCTCTAATTCCACATCAATATGTTTATAAGTTTTAAGTTTGGAAAGCAGACACACAACTTCAACGTGTGGAGTAAATGGGAACATATCCAATGATTGAATCCTATCGACACGGTAATGTTTGGATAATGATTTTAGATTCTTCGCTAATGTGACTGGGTTACAGGAAACATAGATAATGGTGGGAACACCACTGGCAAGGATGGTTTGGATCATCGCTGGATCTAACCCGCTGCGCGGTGGATCCAGCAAAACAACATCAAATGGTTCGACCATATGCAACTTGCGAAATAAAGTGGCACTGTCGCCACAGTAATACGTATATCCCGTGATATGATTTCGTCTTGCATTATTTCTGGCATCCACGATCGCACTGTCGATGATTTCCACTCCAATTAACGATTTGATTTTGGTATGCAACGCCAATCCCAGGATACCGATCCCGCAATAGCCTTCAAATACTCGGGCACGATCCGGCATCATGGAAGCAATGATGTCGATCATGGTCACAAGTTGATAGGGATTCAATTGAAAGAAAGCCTGAGGACGGATGGTATACACCATATCATTCATCTCAAATGACAATGCATGCTTTGGAGTGTGATACATGATCATACCATCCAATAGGTTATGGATCTCTCGTTTAGTATTGATGATCGAACCCATCACAGAAACTCCGGTGGTTAAAACCAATTCTTTCCAATCGATACGATCAAATACATCTTTGCTACCAACCAATACCATGGATGCTTGATCATTCAACACTCGGATACACATCCCTCTTAATCCGGATTTGGTTTTTCGATCATATAAAGGGATATGATGATGGTTCAACCAATGCAATAATGAATGGATCAGGGCATTGATACTAGGATCATGGACCATGCATCGATCATTGATCAATACAAAATCATGACTGTTCTTTCGATACAGACCTACCCCTAATTTGCCATGATCATCACCAAAATATAATTTACAACTGTCCCGATATCCATTGGCAATGGATGAACCGACTATGGGATGGATGTGATGTAAATCGATGGTCGGACCATATTTGAGTAATGATTCATTTAAAATATGGGTCTTGATCATCAATTGACCTGCATAGTCACAATGGTTCAAACCACACCCATCACATCGATTGGATAATCGACATTTCGGTTGGATACGATGGGGTGATGGTTCGATCACTTTTTTTAACTTGGCTTTACCATAGCGCGGTGTGGTTTCAACCATCATGGCTTCCACTACTTCATCCATCAATGCACCCTCAACGAAAACAGGCTTTCCATACTGAAAGCCTATTCCCTCACCATTGATCCCACAACGATCGATGGGTAATTTAATCGTAGTCCGCTTCATTGTTGCGTTCGCTCCATGGCGCCACTGCATTGCCTCTTGGCATCAAGATACACTTTTTATAATCCAAGGAATCAATGAATCCACACACTTCATGCGCTTCATTTTCATTGCAACCGATCAACACCACCGTACGAAATTGTTTATCCAATATATCGCACACCATGATCAATGCATCCACTTTGTTACCATGACTACCTTTATAAAACTGAGCCACGGTCGCATCATCCAATTTCAACAAACCACTGTCCAATGGAAAGCTTGCGCCCACGACTTCCGGATGCTCACTTCCCTTGGTCCACACCACATCAATGTTGCAGGCCGCCATCAATGTATCTACTTTCTGCCAGAAGTAAGCACTGTTTTCAAAATCCATCTTTTTATCCTACCTTTATTACATGATCCTTTCGGATATCCTTGATACTGCCACAACCACACATTTTCATGGTATGGACCAGTTCATCTTTATAATGATTATACAACGTGATGACACCATCCCGCTTTGCGGTTGCACACGCCAGCGTAAACGGGCGACCGATCAATACGGCATCACATCCAAGTGCCAATGCTTTAAACACATCCGCACCACTGCGAAATCCCCCATCGATCAAAATGGTCAGTTTCCCTTTGACCGCGGATACGATGGTTTCAACCACATCCATCGATCCAGCAGAATCATCGACCACCCGTCCGCCATGGTTGGAAATGATGATCCCATCCGCTCCGGCTTCCACTGCCTTTAAGGCAGCAGATGGTGACATGATCCCTTTGAGAATAAACGGTTTGCTACCCAAATGGGATTTGATCATTTTCAATTGATCCACGGACTTGCATTCCACCGGAATGGTGGCATGTTGCAATGCCGGTAAACCGGCAGAATCGACATCCATGGCCAACGCAGCGAACTTTTTGTCTTGCATCAATTCAAGACGCAGATCGATGCCTTCTTTCACCCACGGTTTCATGGTGGGCACACCATATCCATCATGGGCATCGATCTGTTGTAATGGGGATTGGAAGAAATCCAATTTGATCCCATCCCCACCAAAGGCCAATGTTTTCAATTGCTGAGCCGCTTCGATCATTTCGAAAAAGTAATCATTCTCGCTCATATCGATATCATAGTTGAACTTGATACCGCTGATCGGTGCGACTAAGATCGGTGTGGACAAATGATACCCAAATAGATCAGTGGATGGATCCACTGTGGTCGAACCATTGATCACATCCATAACGATCTTGTATTTTTTGACTGCTATACGATTATTGACAAAACTGTCCCCATTGCCAAAGCCACCGACACCGGGACATTCCCCACGGCAAGCCATCCCATTGCAATCCACACAAGCTCTACAATTGCCACCATTACTTTTTTCGATTTTTAACAATTCTTGATATTCCATGATCGTTTCCTCCATTATTTATTGGTTGAACCATCTTTAAATGGTAGTTTCACTTCCAGTATTTTCTTCAGTTTATGTTTACCGAACACTTCGATCCCATAACTGGAGCCATCAATCATCTCAAACGTCAACATATCGCTTTTTCTTCCCACATCATAGCGATACTTGCGGATCTCATCATAATATAAGATCCGCACCTCTCCCACGCTTTCTCGTGAAAATAGATAAACGCTGCGATCGGTAAACTGCAATAAAATGCGATCGGGCAACGCGATAAAGAAAAACACTGAGACGATACTTAAAAATAACCCCACTTCCGAATAAGGCAGATCCAATGCATAGCAACTGATCCCTAAAGCAAATACGACCATCAATACCATAAAGGGTTTCAGACGGATCGTATCGGAAACCGGAACATTCTTATCGATATTTTCCATGCGGATCATCGTCGATCTCATTCTTTAATGTTATCACCTTAGCATTTATAATGATACGCTTGTCGCCAACAATTCCAAAATGTCAGTATTAAAGCCAATTTTTGAAAGTTAATTTCCCATTTCTATCCCAACATAGTAAAAAAAGACCATGAATATAACAGTTCAGTTATACCCATGGTCTTCTGTTTTTATTAAATGGCTAGTATCCCATTTGGCTTAATTTTGTGTAGTCGTTTTCGCTCAATTC
>CALVCY010000074.1 GCA_944326175.1 uncultured Erysipelotrichaceae bacterium | reverse complement strand
GCTCCTTTGCGTTAGATAAATTAGCACAGGGGTTTCAAAAAGTAAAGAAAAGAGGAGCAATCCTCTTTTCGATTAAGGACTTCGTAAGCCATGTTCTGTACCGATTGCCCGGTAATAACCATTTATCTATGCTTAGCATCCGACTTTTGCTTCAGTTCGCTCGAGTCGATTCCCCTACCAAATTTGGGTTTCTCGCTTGCGGGGTTTATCGCGTTCCACTGTCTGCGTTTCCACAGACACTCCGTCACTGTGACACTTTCAGGCCTTTATGCATAGTTTCCCTTAGCAATAAAGCTGCCGCCGTCAGGTATGACCCTGCCTAGCCTTATGACTTCGACTAGCACAAACACTACATCCATCGCAGGATGTGCGAGCATGGACTTTCCTCTAAATCGTAAGATCCAGCGGTTATTTTCCATCCTTAATATTAGTATATCATTGCTTGTTTCGGTATACCGCTTCTTCCAGCCGAGAAATGCGTTTCAAAACATCTAACTGATTGGTGTTACCACCGTGATTCTGTACTGCGCGTTGCTGTCCCTGTAATTCGATCAGCTGTGCCTGCAGATTGGTCCGATCTGCTTTCAATTGTTCAATCTGCATTTTCAACTCACGAATCACAGAAGCAAACGTATCATAATCTTCCAATATCAAATCAAGAAAACTATCCACCTCAGTCGGATTATATCCTTTGAAATCTGAATTGAACTGCTTATCACAAATTTGTTGTGCATTTAGATTTAATTGAGCCATATTCACCTACCAGTGCATTAATTATATCGACTGCCCTTTGATTTGCAACGATTCATTGATCATAACAAATATTCCGATACATTCTTACCAAATGAATTTTTTCGATTTGTTAAAAATTTTGATATTTTTCAGGTTTATACGCACATATTTTCACCATTTTAAATAAAAATAATAAAAATTATCGACCAAACCTCCAATAATTTTTCAAAATTCGTAGATTTTTTTAAATTTTAAAGCATCGATTGTCATCAATCCGCTATACTGATTAGCAATAGCAAGGAGAAATGATCATGGAATTTGATATTAGTACATTTGGTTCACTGGTTTTTGATCGAGCTGCCATGAAAAAACATCTGCCTTATCCAGTATTTCATAAGTGGGAAGATACGATCGAACGAAAAACCGCATTGGACCGCTCGACCGCTGATGCCATTGCGCACGCCATGAAAGAATGGGCCATTGCGCATGGCTGTACGCACTATACCCATTGGTTTCAACCCTTAAACGGTACAACAGCTGAAAAACACGAAAGTTTTCTGGACAGAGATGAACATGATGCGCCAATCATGCGCTTTAGCGGAAAATCATTGATCAAAGGTGAGCCAGATGCGTCATCGTTCCCAAGTGGTGGCTTACGCGCAACTTTTGAAGCACGCGGATATACTTATTGGGATTGTACCTCGCCAGCTTTCATTCAGGATAATGTATTATGCATTCCTACGGTTTTTGTGGCATATACTGGGGAAGCTCTGGATCGAAAATCCCCACTATTGCGCAGCATTGATGCCATCGATCGTTCTGCCACTCGAATGGTGAACCTTTTAGGTGATAAACAAGTGCATAAAGTCGAGCCGGTGATCGGACTGGAACAGGAATATTTCCTAGTTGAGCGCGACCATTATCTGAAACGATTGGATCTAAGATTGACAGGTCAGACACTATTTGGACGTCAAGCACCGAAAAGTCAGGAACTAGAAGATCATTACTTCGGCCATATCCCCACTAAAGTCCAAGCTTTCATGAATGATTTGAATGCCTCTTTATGGAAATTAGGTATCTATGCGAAGACTGAACACAATGAAGTGGCGCCGAATCAGTTTGAACTGGCGCCGATCTATGGCCCGGTCAATATTGCTGTGGATCAAAACCAACTGATCATGGCACAGATCCAAACGATTGCCCGCAAACACGGTTTGGAAGCATTGCTACACGAAAAACCATTTAAAGGCATCAACGGTTCTGGCAAACATGATAATTATTCTTTAATGACCGATGATGGACAGAATCTGTTTGCACCCGGGGAAAAACCAATGGAAAACATTCGCTTTCTTGTATTTTTGTCCTGTTTCATCGCTGCAGTGGATGAATATGCACCTTTGTTAAGAATGGCCGCATCCACATCTGCCGGCAATGACTTGCGTTTGGGTGCTGATGAAGCACCACCAGCTGTGATCAGTATTTATCTTGGAAGCTATCTGGACCAGTTGTTGCATACATTGCTGCACCCAGAGGATACGCATGGTTCAACCAAGGAAAATCATGTGATCCCCCCGGTTTCCACATTGGCTTACATCCCCAGAGATAATACTGATCGCAACCGGACCTCTCCCATGGCATTTACCGGGAATAAGTTTGAATTCCGCATGTTAGGCAGCTCCATGAGTGCTTCCGAGGTCAACACGGTCATCAATACCATTTTGGCAAAAAAGCTGGATGAAGTGGCCGTACAACTGGAAGGAATCAAATATATCGATCAAATTCGTTCGAAAGCACTTTCCATCTGTATCGATCTGATCAAAAAGCATCAACGGATTCTTTTTAGCGGTGACGGATACAGTGAGCAATGGATCAACGAAGCAGAAAAACGTGGACTTCCGCATATCCGCTCCGTCGTGGACAGCTACGCTGTACTATGTGAACAATCCACCATCGACTTATTCCAGCAATACCATATTTATAATCAAAAAGAATTGGAAAGCCGTCAGGATGTATTGTATTCTCAATATGAAAAAACACTGGAGATCGAATCGAGAACGGCACTCCATATGATCACCCGACATTTTCTGCCGTCAATGGTCGAATCCCTTGGCAAACATGGTTCGACACTACACGCCATTGGTTCAACCAAAGCTCCTCACTATCTGTTGCAACGTTGTGATCAATTGAGTCAATGGATCGATGATCTGCATGAACATAGTGAAAAATTAAGGATCGACTTGAAAACTGTGATGGAGCAAAGCAAGATCGACCATCAAAAAGCCGCCATATTAGCCCACTCCACATTAGTTGATGATTTGACCAACGTGCGTCGGATCGTGGATGAATACGAAAAGAACAGTTCCAGTGTGGATTATGGTCTGCCCACCTATGATGATATTCTCTTTGCCTTGGATTAAACCAAAACGATCAAAAAGAGACCTGGATCACCAGGTCTCTTTTTGATTGTTTTCCTTTTTTCGCTTTGGTCAATCCACAAAAACATCATTGGCTAAACGTTCGAACGCTTCTTTCATTAATGCTGTGGGTAACGCCAGATTCATACGAATATGGTGTGGACCATGAAAATTGCGTCCATCCTGCCAGATCACACCATTTTCAATTCCCCTACGCTGTAACGTATCGATATCGATACCATGGGATCTACAATAGTCTTCACAATCAATGAAAAACATATAGGTTCCTTGTGGTTTAGACACTTTTACTCCCGGTAAACGATGTTGGACATAATCATATGCCATGTTGACATTTTCATTGATCACTTCCAATAACTGGTCTAACCATTGTGCACCCGTATCCGAATAAGCCCCGATGCCCGCATACATGCTCAATAGGTTCATGGAATTGTAATGCGTATTGCTGCTTTCCTTGGCCATACGAGCATTCATCCATGGGTCAAAACAAATATGATAAGCTCCGACTAAACCAGCCAACGAAAACGTCTTACTTGGTGCACATAGCGTTACACTGTGGCTTTTGGCATACTCACTCACAGTGAATAAGGGAGTATGATCGTATCCTGGAAGGATCAGATCACTCCAGATCTCATCACAGATGATGTAGACATTGTATTTTTCAAATAAAGCGCAGGCTTTTTCCAATTCCCACTTTTCCCAGACCCTGCCGCTTGGATTATGGGGATTACACATGATGGTCACATGGATATCACCATGGCTCAGCTTTTCTTCCATGTCTTCAAAATCCATCCGATAAATGTTGTTTTCATCCAGTTTCAGATCAGACAAAACCATTTTGTATCCCACATTGCCCAAGGCTCCGCTGAAACCGACATAAGTCGGGGAATGCAATAGCACTTTATCCCCATCAGAACAAAGGACACGCATGGCCGTCAATAGTCCTCCCAATACGCCGTTTTCATAAGCAATGTTATCTTTGGTCAAACCATTGACATCATGACGGGTCTTATACCATTGAACGATGGAATCATAGTAGGAATCGGGGGCAGTGAAATAGCCAAACAGCGGATGATGAAGTCGCTTTTCAATGGCTTGCACCACACTGGGAGCGGTGGCAAAGGACATATCCGCGATCCACATTGCAATCGGATTTATCCCTTCTTTAACTTTGACTCCTGGCCAGGAACGGCTAATGTAATCTTGAATACCATAGGCAACGGAATCGGTGTTACTGCGATCAATGATGGTCTCAAAATCAAATTTCATACCCTTCTCCTTCTATTTACAGCCAAAAGTTCCGTTTTCGATTGCACTGATCATATCGATCCGTTTTTGGTGGCGTCCACCTTCGAATTCATGATGGAGCCAATTATCCACGATCATTTTGGCCAATTCCACACCCACGACTCTAGCACCGAAACATAAGATATTGGCGTTGTTGTGGATGCGGGCCATCTTCGCACTGTAGGGTTCAGATACCACCACAGCACGGATGCCTTTGACTTTATTCGCGGATAGACTCATTCCGATCCCTGTCCCGCAAATCAATATCCCAGCGTCCAGTTTTCCGTTTGCCACATCCACACTGAGTGGATAAGCGATTTCAGGATAATTGTCATCCTTGATCAATTGGTCCACACCATAATTGACGATGGTATAACCCTGCGCACTCAGATATTCACAGATGGCTTGCTTTAATGCAATGCCAGTATGGTCATTGCCGATGCCGATGGTTTTGATCATTTTCGACCTCCGTCAAAGGGATAATCTTTGCCAAACGTTTCCACTTCTGCTTTTTCGATGACGACCGGTTTAATCGGACGATCCATGGCGTTGGTTTCAACCATGGCAATGGCATCGACCACATCCATCCCTTCGATCACATGACCAAATGCGGCATACTGACCATCCAAATGCGGTGCATCTTCATGCATGATGAAAAATTGACTGCCAGCAGAATCAGGATCCATAGCTCTAGCCATGGAAATCACACCACGTTTGTGTGCGATCGGATTAGCACACCCATTGGACGTGAACTCGCCATGGATGGTATACCCCGGACCTCCGGTCCCATTACCTAAAGGGTCGCCACCTTGGATCATGAAGTGTGGGATGATGCGATGGAAGGTCAATCCGTCATAAAATCCGGATCGAACCAGTGAAATGAAATTGGCACAGGTCAAGGGTGCATGGGTTGGATCCAGTTGAATGTGGATATCCCCATGATCTTTGATGTGCAGGATTACAAGCGGTTCATTCATGTCAGTTTTCTCCTTGAGTATAATTATCCATGAGTAAAAGGGTATTTTGAAAGTGGTTTAGATCATGATTTTGCCATGGTTTTTCAACAATGCAATGCATGGAGCGACCATGACGGATATCCATCGCAACGATGGATGCATCTTTTTGGATCGATGGATAAAAATAGCGCATCCGTGCAATGGATAATCCATACGTACATAACCCATCCATCCACCCATTGAAACCATGGACCGGATAAACGATATACGCATGACCTTTGGGTTTGAGCAATCGAGCGATCTGCTGGATCAATGTATCGAGCGGTAACGTATCATCATATCTTCCCTGATAATACTCATGCTTAGGGGTGGATCGATGATAATACGGTGGATTGCAAACGATCACATCATATGGATTTGGGGTGTGAAAATCTTGGATCTTTCCACAGATGATCGATGCATCCATATGGTTCAGGGAAACATTGGTCGAACCATATTCGACCGCCAATGGATTGATTTCGATACCGGTCAATGATCGTGGATGAAATAGATAATGGCTAAGGATCATCAATGCCCCGCACCCACATCCAATATCCAACACATCATCTTTATGACGCATCTGCATAAAAGAAGAAAGAAAAATTGTATCGGAATTGACATGATACCCTTTCTTGGGTTGATGATAAACGAATGCTTTATTGATCAGATAATCCATATTGAATCCTTGGTAGTTCAAACCAGAATGTGGCGCCATCCCCTTTGACACTGGTTACACCATATTGGGCATGATGACAATCCAAGATGGCTTTGACGATGGCTAGACCCAGACCGGTGGATTGCAAAGATGTCCGACTGAATTTTTTATCGATCTTATAATAACGATCCCAGACATGATCGATATCTTTGGCATCGATGCCTTCACCATGGTCTTTGACCTCAACGCGGACCCGTTGGTGGTCTTTACTGTCGATGATGGTGATATCAATCGAACTGTGTTCGTCACTGTGCTTGATGGCGTTGGTCAAAAAGTTATACACCACCTGACCGATCTTGATCTCATCGGCATTGACCATACACGATTTTGGTGCATCGATCGACACATGGATATCGCTTTTTT
Source organism: uncultured Erysipelotrichaceae bacterium (assembly GCA_944326175.1). The sequence goes on along the minus strand of CALVCY010000074.1, from coordinate 1,660 downwards.
CAAGTAACATACCACATAGATCCACCATGTCTTCTACAGTTTCGACCATATCGAAATCGGACAATGTCAATATATAGTTGCCCGATTGCATCTTGCTCAGTTCGCTCATATCCGTGACCAGTCGATTCAAAAAGTCACTTTCTTTCAAAATCACTTCCAGATGCTCATTGCGTTTGGTGGGATTATCCCCACTGATGTCACGGATCATTTCGGCATAGGCGGTGATCATGGTTAATGGTGTTTTGATATCATGGGAAACATTAGCGATCAGATCCCGTCGCAATTCATCCACTTTCCCCAGTTTTTCCGTTGCATCGTTCAACGTATCCGCCAACTCTCGTGATTCATTGAAATATCCACCTTGGAAATCGACATCGTAATGGCCTTTGGCTAAGGTCAATGCACTTTTGGTCATGGAAACAAAAGGTGCGGAAAGACGTTTGGAAAGCACAAGTGCCACAAAGATCGAGATCACGATCACCGTGGCGGTATAGACCACAAACGAAGAGGAATAGAAACTCATCAAGGCATCGCTTGGTTCCACAGGTGAATTAACAAAAATATAATAGTTGGAAAATAGAGCTTTGATGGTCGAACCATACAATATCGTTTCCTGTTTGGTATCCTCATTGCTCAACACCACAGATACTGTCCCATCACTGTTTTTCAAAAAATCGACCATGGTCAAACCACCTTCGATCGTGTTAGGACGCATCGCCACACCATTGATAGTGATGACATTATTGAAAATACAGCTACTACCGATCCCATCGGCGCTGTAAACCATCATCCCGTTTGGATTATAGATCACCGCACAGCTATTGGAATTGACCGTCACTTCCAATGCCCGTTGTAGATTTGCCTTTGAAACATAAGGTTGTTCGGTCAGATACGACGAAATGGTACTGGCCACATTCGCAACATTGTTGATCTGAGAATTTCGATAATACGGTTTGATGAAAATAAACTGCAAAAGGCCCAGCACGATCACGATGCCAATGGCAAACGCGATAAACGCCAGGCCGACCGTAAAACGGATCCCGCGGAAGCGGGTGAAACGAGTAGATTTAGGATCGTGTTTCAAACTTATACCCCATGCCGCGTACGGTCACGATATAGTCGCGATACGGACCTAGATTATGTCGCAACATCTTGATATGCGTGTCTACCGTACGATCATCCCCATAATAATCGTAGTCCCACACTTCACTCAACAGTTTTTCTCTGGAAAGGGCAATGTTTTGGTTGTGGACCATATATAACAATAGATCCAATTCCTTCGGGGTCAGCGAAACTGGATTCCCATCGACTTTGACACTGCGGCCCTGCTCATCGATTTCAAGGCCATCAAAAGTGTATTTGAGTTTATTGGGGTTTTTGCCACGCTCTAAAACCACTTTGACACGAGCCATCAGTTCCTTGGGTGAAAATGGTTTGACCACATAATCATCCACTCCTAACTCAAACCCAAACAATTTGTCGTATTCTTCAGTGCGTGCAGAAAGCATGATCACGGGGATGTTGGTTTTGGCTTTGATGCGTTTGCAGACTTCATAGCCATCCAATGTGGGCATCATGATATCCAAAATGATGAGATCCACAGGCGTGGATTCGATCAGATCCAATGCTTCCAAACCGTTGGAAGCTTCCAACACTTCAT
>CALVCY010000073.1 GCA_944326175.1 uncultured Erysipelotrichaceae bacterium | reverse complement strand
GCTACGAAGTGGTATCGAAGAGGTCGTAACGAGCTTGTTTGGAAGACAAGTTGTCGGTCAACCCGGCACGTGGGTTCGAATCCCACCCACTTCGCCATGAGTAATCCAAGCGAAGCAAGGCTTCGCTTTTTTCTTAATAAAAACCCCTAGAGTCTAAGCTTTAGCGGAGTGATGGCTTACCCTTTAGCATGGTCAAACCATATTGACACAATGGAAAGCATGGTTAAAATGAATGCATAAACATTGACCCGGGACAAGTAATCGTTCCATCAATGGTCCAACCAGAGAGTCCATTGCTGTACGCTGAAAGATGGATGGGGCCACGGAATGCATGAATTCACCCGGCAGCGGAACCAATCCTTCCCGGGTAAGCCCGTTAACGCTGTAAGCGAGTGCATGCAATGGTCCAACCATGGTATGAATAAGGATGGTACCGCGTTATTAACCCTGATTAGTAGCGTTCCTTTGATACAAAGGAACGCTTTTATTATTTTTCAAGAAAGGAAAACTTATGGACACGATTGAAACCGTCAAGCAACAGGGACTATCCGCCATTGAACAAGCGAATGATCTGGATGCCCTCAATCAGGTACGGATCACCTACCTGGGGAAAAAAGGACCCGTGCAGGATCTGATGAAAACCATGAAAGATCTTTCACCTGAAGAAAAACCAAAATTCGGCGCTGCGGTCAACGACTGCAAAAAAGCATTGGCTGCTGCCATTGAAGCCAAACAGGCTGCATTGAAAGATGCGGCGCTCAATGCCAAATTGGAAAGTGAAAAAATCGATTTGACATTGGATGGTTATCATCCGCATAACGGCAGCGTCAATCCGATCCAACTGATCATCGAAGCATTGGAAGATTGCTTTGTCGGACTGGGCTATACCATTGCCGAAGGACCGGAAGTGGAATTGGATTATTGGAATTTTGAACGCGCCAATATTCCACACGATCACCCCGCACGGGACATGCAGGATACCTTCTTTATCGATGTCAATCGGCTTTTAAGAAGTCATACCACATCCATTCAAATGCGGGTGTTGGATGAATACAGTGCTGATCTTCCGGTCAAACTGTTATGTCCGGGCAAAGTGTATCGTCGTGACAGTGATGCGACCCATTCCCATCAATTCACGCAATGCGAAGGATTGGTCGTGGGCAAAAACATTACTCTGGCCGATCTCAAAGGCACTTTACAGTTTATGGTCGACGCCATTTTTGGCAAAGGTCGCACGATCCGTTTTCGACCATCATATTTCCCATTTACTGAACCCAGTGTGGAAGTGGATATGACCTGCCATAATTGCAATGGCAAAGGCTGTGCGTTATGCAAAGGGACCGGATGGATCGAGATCTTAGGTTCCGGCATGGTGCATCCACATGTGTTTGAAATGGCTGGGATCGATCCCAATATATACAGTGGTTTTGCATTCGGCGTGGGAATCGAACGACTGGCTATGCTTAAATACGGCATTAATGATATCCGTGATTTCTATACCAACGACTTGCGCTTTCTGGAAGCGTTCAAGCGGTTCAATTAGGAGGATGATGCAATGAAAGTCAGTGTGAAATGGCTCAATAGCTATGTCAAAGTGGATGATATCGATGTCCATGAGTTGGCTGATCGGATCACCAATGCGGGAATCGAAGTCGAAGGGATCGAACCATTGACCGTGGCCACTTCCGTAGTATCCGGTGAAGTGATCGAATGTGGCCCTCATCCGGATAGTGATCATCTACATGTCTGCAAAGTCGATGTAGGCAACGAAGTATTGGATATTGTCTGCGGTGCACCCAATTGCCGCAAAGGCATCAAAGTACTGGTGGCATTAGTCGGTGCCCAATTGAAGGATGGTACGATCAAGGCATCCACGATCCGTGGATGTGCGTCCAATGGCATGTTATGTTCGTTATTGGAATTGGGAATCGAAAAGAATATGTTGCCCCTGGGTAGCAAAAGTGATACGGGGATCGAAGAATTGCCGTTGGATACGGTCAATGGCAATGATCATATCCTGGATGATTTGGGATTGGTGGATTGGATATTGGATGTTTCACCGACACCCAATCGTGCCGATTGCAATGCCATGTGGAATTTTGCGAAAGAAGTGGGGGCAATCTTGAACCGGGAAGTGACGATTCCGTGGATCGATGGATATGCTGATCAAGGTGGTTCCACCAAATTACACATTAGTTCGACCACACCTAACTGTCCCCATTTTTTAGGAAAGATCGTCAATCATGTCAAGTTGGGACCTTCACCGAAGTGGATGAGTGAACAATTGCATGCCGCCGGGGTCAAGTCCATCAATAATGTTGTCGATATCAGTAACTATGTCATGTTGGAAACTGGTCAACCCTTGCATTTTTATGATTTAAGGACCAACTCGGATCAGGAAATCATCGTGGTGGATGATTATCAAGGTCCATATACGGCGTTGGATGGGATCACGTATGATCTTGTCAAAGGTGATCTGGTGATCACCAGCGGCGGCAAAGCCGCCGGTATTGCTGGCGTTATGGGTGGTGATAATACCAAGATCGAAAAGGATACGACATCGATTTTGATCGAAGCAGCACTATTCGATCATGCTGCGATCCGTCATACGAGCAATCGATTGGGCTTACAGACGGAAGCGGCTTCTCGGTTTGCTAAGGGATTGGATCCCTTGGCCCAACGCAAAGCGATGGATCGTGCGGTGGAATTATTGGTCCAATATGCGGATGGTTCAGATTTGGAAGCAACGGTCGAATATGGGAATGACCATTACACACCGAATGTAGTGGTTGAAACCATGGAACATCTCAATGGTTTATTGGGTACCCATATTGCTTTGGAAAGTGCAGTGGATGTGTTGAAACGATTGGATTTTGATCCAAAAGTCGATGGTTCCACCATTACCTGTACCATTCCCAGCTATCGCAGTGATGATGTCAAATTGGCTGCGGATATCGATGAAGAAGTGATCCGGATGGTGGGATATGATGATTTGACCAATACACTACCCTTATGTGAAAATTCATTTGGTTCACTCAATCCCAGTCAGAAGCAACGACGATTGATTCGCTCCTATATGACCAACCATGGATTGAATGAAATCATCAGTTTTACCTTGGTGGATGATTATGGTTCGACCCATGGCGCACTGCCGTTAGGACCACGTATTGCTGTGGCTTCACCACTCAGTGAAGAGCATAAATACGTCCGTAACTCCTTGATGAGTCCCATGCTTTCCACCGTAGCTTATAATCACGCTCACTTCATCAAGGATGTCAATCTGTATGAAGTCAGCAGTGTTTATGGCGATCATCCGTTGGATCAACCATTGGTTTATCCGATGCATTACACGGATACAAACCCATGGGATCAACAGGAACGCTTGGGGATCGTTTTGAGTGGTTTGCTGGAAACCAATCCTCTGGTCCATCATTCCTTAAAAGCCGATTATTATGTATTGAAAGGTTTGATCGAAGGACTACTCGAACAATTGGGTTATGATAGCAAACGGATCAAATTGATCGAAAATACGATCGATACTAAGCATTTTCATCCTTATCAAAGCGTAACGATCGTCCTTAATGGTCAAACCATCGGTATCTTTGGTCGGGTCCACCCTGCCATGGAAGCGCATTATGATATCCAGGATATCTATTATGGTGAGATCAATTTGGATGCATTGGTCAATGGTCATCCCAATGGGATCAAGGTCAAAACCATCAACAAGTATCCATCCATTACCCGTGATCTATCCATCGTCGTCAAAGAAGATGTCCAAGCCGCCGATCTTTGTGCCAGTGCTAAAAGTGCTGGTGGCAAATTGGTCTCCAGTGTCAATGTATTTGATGTTTATACCGGACAACACGTGGAGAAAGGTTACAAGAGTGTTTCCTTATCCATTGTGTATGAATCGTTTGATCATACATTGAAAGATGATGAGATCAATCCGATCCAAGATAAAATCGTGGATACATTGGTTAATGCATATCACGCCGTACAACGATAAACCAATCAAAAGGAAAGCGGTCGCTTTCCTTTTTGATTCGATCCTTAAAATAAACCATACCGTGATCCAATCATGATTGTGCTATGATACCGCTATGTTAGAAATCTGGGATGCGGTGCATTTAGACCATACGTTATCTGGTTTGACGGTCCATCGTGGAAAAGATGGAATGAAATGGCTCAGGGAACATGGTTTTTACCATGTCGTGGTACTGGGGTTTATCATCTCTAATCATCATCTGATCCTTACTCGCCGTTCAATCAATAAATCCGCCGGTGGATATTATGAAACCACTGGTGGCAGTGTATTAGCAAACGAAAAGAGTGTGGATGCCATCAAACGGGAATGGAAGGAAGAGATCGGCTATGATCCAAAGGATCATATGGTTAAATCATTAAGACCATATGTGCATGATGTGGATATCTATGATCCGTTTGTGGTTTTTGATGATGATATCGATTTAAATGATTTATCGTTACAGAAAGAAGAAGTGGATGAATTGATCGTGGTGGATGAGCATCGATTGGATCAAATCATCAAGGATAAAAAAGCGGTGGATTGTCTGATACTTTTCCAAGATCAGATCCATCAATGGTTAAACAAATAAAATCGCCATGAAGTGATACTTCATGGCGTAATGTTTAAATGGTGCCGACTATAGGACTTGAACCTACGACCTACGCGTTACGAGTGCGTTGCACTACCAGCTGTGCTAAGTCGGCGCGTTGATAGAATAGCAAATTCTAAAATGAAATGCAATATGGTTCAAACCATGTAGAATAGTGGTTAGACCAAGGAGCTTTCATATGCAGTTAAGTCAAACCAACCAATCGAAGTATACATTGAACCAATCTAGATATATTCAACGTCTGGATGCCACGATGAGTGTGCTGACCCATAATCAAACCCAAGCCAAATTGATCGTGGTTGAAACCAAGGATGATAACAAAGTCTTTTCGGTCACGTTTAAAACGTTACCAAAGGATGGTAGTGGAGTAGCACATATCATCGAACACAGTGTGTTGTGTGGTTCTACCAAGTATCCAGTAAAAGATCCATTCATTGAATTGGCTAAAGGTTCATTGAATACGTTTACCAATGCCATGACTTTCCCAGATAAAACCATTTATCCTATTGCCAGTTGCAATTTGCAGGATTTCAAAAATGCCATGGCCATATATTGTGATGCGGTCTTTCATCCGTTGATGTTAACCAATGAAAAGATATTCCAACAGGAAGGCTGGCATTATGAATTCGATGATCAAGACCATTTAAGCATCAATGGGGTGGTTTATAACGAGATGAAAGGGGTCTTTTCATCGGTAGAAGATTGTATCAATGAGTACATCATGCAATCTTTGTTCCCAAATAATTGCTATGGGGTATGTTCCGGGGGTGATCCGGACATCATCCCATCTTTGAGCTATGATGATTTCAAAGCATTCCATGGAAAGTATTATCATCCAAGCAATGCGCGTTTCTTCTTATATGGGGATTGTGAGATGAATGAGCGATTGCAATGGTTAGATGAAACGGTGTTGAATGGTTATACCACTTTATCACTGGATACTTCCATACCCCTAGAAGCAGGGTTTGAATCGATGCATACGATGGTCGTACCTTATTCCATGGATGGAAATATCGATCAGGAATATTACTATGCCTATAATATTGGTTTTGACCATGGGCTTTCCCCAAAAGAGGTACTGGCTTATCGGATATTGACCCATGCATTGTTCAATGGCAATGGGGCACCACTTCGTGATGCATTGAATGAAAAAGGGGTCGGCACTGATATGATGGCTGGTTTGATGGATGGCATCGCGCAACCGTATCTTTCCATCATCGTCAAGCATGCGAGAAAAGATGATCAAACGAAAATGATGGATACGATCGATTCGGTCATATTGGATGCGATAGAACATGGATGTGATCGTGAAAAATTATTGGCCGCACTCAATACCATCCACTTTTCCTATATCGAAGGAAGTGGCGGAATGCCCTATGGTTTGACCATGAATTTAACGATATTGGATAACTGGCTGTATGATCAAGACCCCTATGAACCGATCATGCTCGATGAAGTATTCGATCAATTGAAAAAAGAAATCGAAACCGATGCATTCAAAACCTATGCGCAACAAGCATTTTCCAAACGCAACTATGCTTCTCTTGTCGTGATGGAACCAGTCAATGGTCTGGCCAAGAAAAAAGAAGATGAATTGGATCAACGCTTGCAAGCCTATGCCCATACGCTGGATGAGTCACAAAAGGCTGTTTTGAAACAACAAAATGACGCATTGAAAGCTTTCCAGCAAAGCGAAAACGATCCCAAGGATCTGGCAAAATTGCCGATGCTATCCAGAAATGATCTGGATGATCATATCCGCGCTTCGAATCTGGTCAAAACCATCATTGCCGATTATCCCTTGGCATATACCGTTTCAAATCAGTGTGGGGATATCGTGTATATGAACATGATGATCGACTTGGATGGAATAAAAGAAGAAGAAATTCCCATGGCGGCATTGATCGCTCGTTTATGGACACGGATTTCTACAGAAAGCCAAGGCTATGATCGATTGGAGAATACGATCATGCTACAGGGTGGTGGGATCAATATCGGCATGGACTTGCTTGCGACTCACCACAACACGGATTTTAAACTGGTGTGGTTAGTCAATGCGAAATGTTTTATGGATCAGACCCAAGATTACATGAAACTGATCCACGAAATATTGACCACGTCTGTCTTTGATCTTAAACGTGTTTCTACAGTCGTGGATGAGATCGTTTCCGACATGGCGGCATCTTTGCAGGGTGGTGCCCATGGGTATGCTCTGAATCGGGCATTTTCGAAATTACGCTTAGCGTATCGAATCAAAGAAAGCATCAACGGATTGGATTTCTATCATGGTTTGAAGTCTATCCAAAAGATGTTGCATGAAGATGTTCAAACCAGTGAAGTATGGTTAAACCAATGTTCGCAAATGGTTCGATCCTGGTTTGACCAATCTCGGATCAGTTTCCATATCACCCTCAATGCGATCCATGTGGACCGATTCAAAACCATATTCGAACAAGCCGTTCAATCCCTTCAATGGTTCAAACCACAGCTTCATCCACCGGTTTGCTATACTATGCCCATTGGTGATCATGAAGCTTATACCACTCCTGGCAATGTCAATTACGCAGCATTGGCTTTACCGATCGAATTGGATGATCGTCTTGGCATCTGGCAAGTATTCGTCAATGTGATGAATTATGACTATCTGTGGACCCAATTGAGGGTACTGGGTGGCGCATACGGACAGTTTGCGTTGATCACACGCAGTGGTTTGTTGGGTTTTGTCAGTTATCGAGATCCCCATTGTGGCCATACGTATCAAGTCTATGATGGGGTGGTTCAGTATTTGGAAGAATTGGACTTCGATGATTCCACCATGTTGAAATTCATTATCGGCACCATCGGTACCATCGATGCCCCATTGCCACCAGCACGCTATGGTGCAGCATGTTATCTTAATGATCTCAATGGGATAAACGATCAACAACGACAAGCAGAAAAGCGACAAATATTGGAGTGTACACTTGATCAATTGAAAGCATTGGCGCATATCATCGCTCAAGCCCAACCGTGCTATCGGTGTGTGATCGGAAGTGAGGCCAGTATCGAAAAAGCAAAGGATAGCTTTGATGTGATCAAACCATTGTTGTAAGGAACGGTATAAAGGAGATAATGATGTTAACGAAACGATTGTTTGAAGTGTGTTGCGGCAGTGTGGAAGATGCGTTGAATGCCTGGCAAAACGGAGCGGATCGCATCGAATACAACAGTGCGTTGCCATTGGGTGGTCTGACCCCGGAATACGGTGGGTTGAAAACGGTGTTATCTTTGGTCGATATCCCAGTCATAGCTATGGTGCGAAGCCGTGGGGATGGCTTTTGCTACAGTGACCAGGAATTTGAAGAAATGGTCACCACTGCAAAATGGATATTGGATCTACCAGTTGCGGGTATCGCATTTGGTATGCTGAAAAATGATGGAACGATCGATAACGAACACACCCGTTTTATGGTGGAATTATGTCACGCGATGGACAAACAATTCGTGTTTCATCGCGCGATCGAAGATACACCGGATATCGATCAAGCCATGCGCACGTTGATCGATTTGAAGGTGGATCGGGTATTGACCAGTGGTGGATATCCGGATGTTGGCAGTGGATGTGCAAAATTGATCCAAATGCAAAAGGATTATGGTGCAACCATCGAGATATTGGCAGGGTGTGGTCTGACCATCGATAATGTGGATCTGTTATTGGATGGTGGGATCATGCAGGTCCATGGTACGTGTAAAAAGATCATCCATGACCCCAGTTCCCCACATACATCCGGTTATCCGATCGTGGATGGGACCATCGTCAAAAAAATCGCTACAAAAGTGCATCGTGAAGGAATGAAGCGTTGAGAATAAAAAACGTGTGAGGATCATGTCGCTTACACGTTTTTTTTGATTTTATAGCTTTGGCATCAATTGAGAATCCAGGGAGGCACTCCAGGTAACATTGGTCGAACCATAGGTATATTTGGCATCGAAGACGGGAGAACCATTTTTAAAATAAATGGCATGGATGGAATATCCATTTTCCTGCAAAGCATCGATCAATTGATCGATCTGATCATACGTCAATTCATCCAGATAAGGTTTCAATAAAGCAATAACGCTTGGATCCGATGAAATGAAAGTGATTTGATCCAGATCATCATTGGTCAAACCAATGGATTCGATGTAGTGATTGTGAATCAAATTGACGGTGAGGGTGGCTTTGCCGGTTGGATCGAGGATATCCAATGGGGCATACGTCGTGCCAGTATTGATGACGATGCGTGCGTTGTCCATGGTCAAGACCATATAATCCATATCGAACAGCGGCGTCATATGGATCAATTGATCAGCAAATATGTAAGGTTGCAATGTGTCAATATCCACAAATCTTAGCGGTGTATCGATGGTGATGGATGAATCGGCTTGATCCAAATGGATGTAATCATATGCATTGAAATAAGTATTGGATAAAACCAAAGGGGAAAGTGTATCATTGCTCGCATTGAGTAATTGTGCCATCAATAACGTATCGAGCAAGCGATCATCAATGCCAGTGGGAGTATCGATGGTCAAACCATTTAACGTTGCGCCCCATCCGTTAGAATCATCACAATACAGCTTGCTCAGTGTTTTCTGATCCCCATACCATTGTTTCAACAGATCCAATTGTTCAAAGGGAGTGGAAGAGGTGATGGTAAATACCACATCATCCATCGTATATTCGATCTGATCCGGTTCGACCACTTCAACAGTGGGCATCATGGTTGAAACCGCATCCTGTGTTAACGGTTCTTCCACCGTCGTTTCACATGCTGTTGCAACCAAGAGCATCAGTATCAATCCTGACTTCATTTTCATGCATCCATTGTACCATCCATCAACGCTTTCAATTTCACCAAGGTATATCTGGGTTGAACCATCGCAACCTTTGATTCGCAAAAATATGGGAATGTTCACGTGAATTCACGGAAAACCATCGCACACTTTGTGCTAAGATAGTACCGACTTTCGTGTAAATGAAAGGGATAAATCAAAAAGCGAGGAGGAAACGTATGTTTTTTGTTGGACCGATGCGTCAGCATTTAGACGGACATAAATCGCTGAGCGAGCACGTTCAAGTAAAAACGGTCGATACACCAAAGACGGTGTATATTCCTCTGTTCACCGGTGGCCGTGATGCCATCCCTTGCGTCAATGTCGGGGATCATGTCTATGTGGGCACCAAGCTTGGACAGAAGGAAGTTCCGTTTATCGTTCCGGTATTCTCCAGTGTATCGGGAACGGTCAAAGCCATTGAAAAACATCCCCATGTCGGCTTAAAACCTGTCGACCATGTCGTGATCGAAAATGATGGCAAATACGAACAACAGGCCCCATTGGCACCATTAAGCATGGATGCCAGCGATGAGGCGTTGTTAGAACGTATGAAAGAAGCCGGTATCATCGGCTGTGGCGGTGCCGGATTCCCGGCCTATGTCAAATATCAGGCGAAAGGGATCAGCGATCTGATCATCAATGCCGTGGAGTGTGAACCCTATTTGACAGCCGATTACAACATGTTGGAAACCACCATGGATGATTTCGTTGCCGGTGTTTCTTTGATGTATCGCCTCAGTCACGCCAAAGTGGCCCATGTCTGTATCAAGGAAAGCCATCCGGAGATGATCGAAAAACTCACTAAGGCATTTAGCAATGTCACTGGTGTAGAAGTCCATCCGGTACCGGATGTTTATCCAATGGGTTGGGAACGTGTTTTGATCCGTGAAGTCAAACATGTCGAATACAATAAACTGCCGGCAGAAGTGGGATGTATCGTCTCCAATGCCACCACGGCCATCGCATTTGCCAATGCTGTGTTGCGCGGTATGCCGATCACCCAGAAGATGATCACCGTCAGTGGTGATGCCATCGACACCCCATGCAATGTCATCGCTCGTGTGGGAACACCTTTCAAGGATGTCATCGATACAGCGGGTCATATCATCGGGGATGAAGTGATGATGTGTGCCGGTGGTCCGATGATGGGACGTACTCAAGTATCGGATCAAGTCTGCGTGGTTCCGGAAACCAATGGGATCACATTATTGAAACCACGTCATGATGTGGAAGTGGCGTGTCTGCGTTGTGGACGCTGTTCTGATCATTGTCCAAGCGGTTTGCAACCGGTACGGATCAATACGGCACGTAAAGCCAATGATATCGATACACTGATGAAGTTGGAACCGATGCGTTGTATCGAGTGTGGCTTATGCACGTATGTTTGCCCAAGCAAGATCGCGGTGACCGAAGGGATCCGCGCTGCTAAACGGATCGTGATGTTGAGAGGTAAGAAATAATGAAATATGTATTTAATGCCAGTCCGAATTATCGGGATAATGTCTCGACATCACGGATCATGCGTGATCTGACCATCGGATTGTTGGTCGTATTCGCCTTTGGACTGGTCAATCAATATATAACTTATGGCATGGACAATTTAGTCCATTCTCTGATCTTGATGGTGGCGGCTTTAGTGACCACATTGCTGACAGAAGGCATATGGGCACTGGTATGCAAAAAGCCGATCGGTGCCACATTAGCCCACAGCTATGGTTGGGTGACAGCCATCATCTTCGTGCTGATGCTGCAAAGTAGCGCAACAGTATATTCTGTGATCGTCTGTAGCTTTTTGGCCATTTTGTTTGGCAAATTGCTCTTTGGCGGCTTCGGTCATAACATTTTCAATCCGGCTGCAGTTGCCCGTGCATTGGTTTTTGCTAGCTTCGCCTCCGCTACGGCGGCGGATGTCGTGAGTAAAGCCACACCGGTTTCCACCTTTGCCAATGCCGGCTGGGTGGCATCTTCAGCGGAAAGTTTCAATGAATTCTTGACCAGCTTCGGTGGCTTGTTCAACTTTGCATTGGGTTTGTATCCCGGTGCGATCGGTGAAACCAGCTTTATCGTGATCACATTAGTCGGTGTGGTCTTGGCATGGCGTAAAGTCATTGACTGGCGCATCCCACTAACGTATATCGTCACCTTGTTTGTGATCGCGACGGGTTTAGGTATCATCAATGGTCAACCGTTGACCTATGGTCTGTACCATGTATTGACTGGTGGTGCCATCTTTGGTGCCGTCTTCATGTTGACTGACCCGGTCACTTCCCCCACCAGTGCAGCCGGACGCATCTTCTTTGCAATGGGAGCGGCTGTATTGACACTGGTCATCCGTGTGGGAGCGTCGTTGCCGGAAGGTGTGTTATATTCCATCTTGTTGATGAATATGGTCACCCCATTGATTGAAAAACTGTTCGATGGCAACCAGATCGACATGAAATCCAAATTGGTCAAGTACAACGCCATTTTGGCCGTGTGTGCCTTAGTGGTGATGGTGGTGATGAGTTTTATGGTCACACCAAGTCAAGATGTGACGTATCCAACCGTTGTCAATTTAAGCGCTTCTGCTTCAAACGGAAATGCGCTCCATGTATCGGCTGCCGGTTTCAGTGGGGAAGCCAGTCCCAATGAATTCGACGTGGTATTGGATGAAGAAACTCAAACGGTGGTTTCTGTTACATTTACTACATTCAACGATACCCCGGGGATCGGGGATCAATGCAATACACCGGATTTCTTGGATCAATTTAAAGGTTTATCTTATGATCAGATCGATGAGGTTGAAACCATCTCCGGTGCCACAATGACCAGCAACTCCGTGATCGATGCTGTCAAACAGGCCATCGAAGGAGGTAATCAGTAATGAAAAAGACCGCGTATTTAGCAATCTTTCTGGCTGTGGTGTGTGGTGTGTGCGGTGTTGCCCTGGCTGGGGTCAATGCCATTACCGCACCGATCATTGAAGCCATGAATTCTGTGACACTGGCCGATGGTTCTTACAGCGGCAGTGCCAATGGGTTCGGTGGTCCGGTCAATGTCACATTCACCGTAAGTGGTGGTGTGATCTCTGAATTGGAAATTACCGGTGACAGTGAAACCCCGAGCATCGGTGGTGCGGCCATTCCTGAATTACAGGAAGCCATTTTGCAAGCCGGAACCATTGAAGGTGTGGATACCATCGGTGGTGCCACATTGACCAGCAATGGTGTCTTCAATGCCATCCGTTCTGCATTGGATGGTGGCGCCGGAAATGCACCGGTTGAAAATGAACCGGTGGAAAGTGAACCGGTAACGACTGAAGAAACAGTAGGCGATAATGAAACCGCTACAGTGGATATGACCACGATCGCGGATGGTTCCTACAGCGGAACCGCTTCTGGCTTCGGTGGTGATGTGACCGTTAGCTTTGATGTTGTTGGTGGTGTTGCCAGCAATGTAGTCGTGAGCGCGGATGGGGAAACCCCGGAAATCGGCGGCGATGCAGCCGAAAGTATTGCGCAAGCCATCAATACCAGTGGTGACCTTAACTTTGATGCCGTTTCAGGAGCAACCGTGACCAGTGGTGCAATTGCGGATGCCATCAATGAGGCATTGCAAGGTGGCAATGGTGTGGATACACCAGTTGCCGATGAAACTGATGGGGAAGCAATCGCATTGAGCGATGGTTCCTATAGTGGAACTGCTTCTGGGTTCGGAGGCGATGTGACGGTCAGTTTCGATGTTACGGATGGCACTGTATCCAATATGGTGATCACTGCCGAAAGTGAAACGCCGGAATTGGGTGGCAATGCTGCAAATAGTATTGCCGAAGCCATCAATGCTTCCGGTTCATTGGATTTTGATGCCGTGTCCGGAGCAACCGTGACCAGTGAAGCCATTGAAAGCGCGATCAATGCCGCTTTGGCTCAAGGAGAATAGTCATGAAGGGATTTCTAAGAGGTATCGTCAAGGAGAACCCGGTATTCGTTCTGTACCTGGGCTTGTGCTCCACGCTGGCCATTACCACCAGCATCAACAATGCATTGGGCATGGGCGTGTGTGTCATTGCCGTGCTGATCTGCTCCAATGCCATCATTTCCGCGATGCGTCATATCATTCCAGATGAGATCCGTATCCCGGTATTTATCGTCATCATTGCCGCATTGGTCAAATGCTGTGCACTGTTGTTACAGGCATACATCCCGTCCATTTATTCAGCAATGGGCGTCTACATCGATTTGATCGTCGTCAACTGTATCGTGCTGGGCAGAGCGGAAGCTTTTGCCAGTAAAAACGGAATCGGTGCATCGATCATGGATGGTTTGAGCATGGGATTGGGTTATACCTTCGCATTGCTGTTGATTTCTTTGATCCGTCAAATCATTTCGACTGGTGCGATCGCGTTGGAAAATCCGATGAGTGGTGCGACCATTTTCAATCTGACACTGTTCCCCAGTGAATTTACGGTGTCCATGTTCGGAACGCCGACGGGTGCATTTTTAACCTTTGCTGTGGTCGCTGCCGTATTTACGGTTTGGACTAAAAAAGACAGCAAGAAAGCAGGTGAAAAATAATGGAATTAATCACATTGTTTATTTCTGCCGTAGTGATCAATAATATCATCCTGACGCATTTCTTCGGTATGTGTCCATTCCTTGGTGTATCCAAGAAAATGAGTTCTGCCGTTGGTATGGGCCTGGCTGTGACATTCGTCATTTTCGGCTCTTCCTTGCTCACTTATGGGTTGTATTATCTGGTTTTGGTGCCATTGCAGATCGAATTCATGGATCTGTTGACCTTCATTTTGGTCATTGCAGCGTTTGTGCAATTTGTCGAAATGTTTTTGAAAAAGAATTCACCGGCGCTGTACAAATCATTGGGCATCTACTTGCCATTGATCACGACCAACTGTGCAGTGCTTTATGTGGCACAACAGAATATCAGCCAGGGTTTCAATTTGATCGAAACTATCGTCTATTCCCTGGGTGTACCCCTTGGTTTTACCATGACCTTATGCATCATGGCTGCTATTCGTGGACGTCTGGAAAGTGCGGATATCCCCGAACCGTTCAAAGGCAATCCGATCGCTTTGATCGTTGCGGCACTGATGGCCATTGCCTTCTCCGGCTTAGGTGGTTTGGTCTAGTATGCGTGTCATTTATGCCGTTTTGTTTGCTTTGGTGATGGGTGCAATCTTTGCCATTGGATATTATCTCAATTCCAAAACACCGAAGCCGCCGGGATGTGAAAATGAATCTGCTTCATGTTCGGGATGCAATATCGTTTCCTGTAGCCATCATCCGGCAATGCAAAATGCGCGAAAAGAGGAAGAATAACTTATGCAAAGTGTAATTGTTACGTTAGTGGTCATGGTGATCGTTGGTGCTGTATTGGGCGCGATTTTGGGTATTTCCGATTCCGTGTTCCATGTGGAAGCCGATACTCGTGTTGAAACCGTGACCGGGATGTTACCGGGATATAACTGCGGTGGATGTGGATTTGCCGGATGTGCCGGCTGTGCGCAGGCATTGGTGGATGGTACGATCACCAGTGTGAGCGTGTGTAAACCAAGCAAACCGGAAGGCAAGCAGAAAATCGCAGATTATCTCAATTCGACCCCGGGTCCTAATGGAGAAACACTGCACGTTACGGTGGACTAACCATTTCGACTTTATCAAACCAAAACATTGGATCAGTAGTTATTGATCCAATGTTTTTTTATATGATCTGATCATTAAAGGACATGATCCATGTATTGGATGTAGGTTTCCACCAGACGCTGATGCGACGCTTCATCTGGTCCGAAAGCTTCACCCAACCCGACCAAAGAGTCGATGATTGTTCCATCTTTTAATGAAAGCACGTGTGGGGTCATCAGTTGTTTTTCACCGGTTTGATCAGCGGCCAAATAGGGGTAAAGGCATTCATATAATGCGCTAATGGCTTCTTTTTGCAAGGGATATTGAGTCGATGCAGTATCTAAATAATAAATCGGGCAGTTTGTGGCGTTGCTGGCTTCGATCAAACACGGCATGGCATATTGGCAGAAGCTGCAATCATCGTGGGCCAATACATAGATCCCATCTTTTCCGCTTCCATCAATTGCTTCGATGAATCCTTGGGGGGTGATGCCAAAGACATTGTCACTCGTCGTTTCAATCATGGTAAAACCACTTAAATCTGGAGTATACAAATTTGAATCGGTGGATGAAGTCGAATGGCATGCGCTTAATGTGAGTAACATTAACCCTGTTGCAATAGCGGATTTGAAATTCATGGTGTTATTCCTCCTGGGATTCGGTCATAAATGACAAGTCATCATGGTTAAACGAAGAATATCTTTGATTATATCAAAGTATCCTACTAGATATTGGTGTCATCCATGGATTGAAATAAACAAAAAAAGCCGTTACTTTGCGTAACGACTTGTATTTTACACATGGGGTGGATGACGGGACTTGAACCCGCGAGTGCCGGAGCCACAATCCGGTGCGTTGACCAGCTTCGCCACATCCACCACAGGCTTAATTAGTATATCACGTGGGATTTGAATGTAAAGTTCATTTTAGAAAACTGTCGATGGCTGTGGAATTACGAATGATATCGTCTTCGTAGTTATGAAGGAAAAATACGTAAACCAAGATATTTTTTAATTCGTCCAGCGATGCAAGGCAAATGATATGACGCTTGATTTTGAAAGGGTGGGTGGCTCGATTCCAATTCAATCAAATAAAATGGTTTTCAATACTATTTGACATGATAATCACTACCACATTTACTTTTGATTTAACCATACTTAAAATAACCACCATGGAAAAGATGATTATATTAACGGACTCCGGGTCCGATTTAACAGATGCGCAAGCACAACAGTATGGTGTTGCTGTCGTGCGCAACCCAATGGTTGTTGGCGGGGAAAACTATATTGAAAACAATACCATCACGGATGAAGAAGTGATGCGTCGTATGCGCGAAGGTCAAACGGTCACCACTTCCCAACCAACACTGGGCAGTGTGATCGAAACGGTCGATGAATTACTGAAAACCTATGACAAAGTCATATATGTACCGATCAGTTCCGGCTTGAGTGGGACATATGCATCGGCATGCGCTTTAGTTCCCCAATATGAAGGTCGTTTGGTGGTTGTAGATTCCAAAGCCGTTGCGTATCTGTTGGGCTATCAGGTCAAAAAAGCTGCGGAAATGATCAAGTTAGGTTACAGTGCCGAACAAATCAAATCCACATTGGAATCTCATTATTATTTTGCGATCCTGATCCCGGAAAACCTGACGGCATTGAAACGCGGCGGTCGTGTTAAACCGGCAGTTGCTGCACTTGGAAATTTGTTAAAAATCATCCCATTGCTTCAGGTCAAAGACGGCGTGATCGATGTATATGACAAAGTCCGCACTTTAAAAAAAGCATATGAACACGGGATTGAAGCTGTGGTCGATGTCGAAGATCGGGATGAATACGAATTTGCAGTGTTACATACGATCGATATGGCGGATGCCGCACGTGTGAAAGCCATGGAATTAGAAGCCATTGTCGGTAGTAAAGTATATGTTGGTCCATTGCGTAGTATTATTGCCGCACATACTGGACCGGGAACGCTGGCTTGGGGACGAATCCGTAAAATACACGTGGAACAACAGTAGAGAAAACGATAAGATGGAACCATGTTGCTAAAATATGGTTCCATTTTTATTGCTGTGACGTTCAAAAAGCGTCAGAAGAATATGCATTTGAAACTGATCGATGCCACACATGCCCAATGCAGTGTCCCCTGGTTTGTATCGCAACAGGATGTGGTTGAATTCATTCAAGCACGACAAGCGTGGTTATTGAAAAAAGCAGCACAATTGAAAAGTAAAGCTGTCGTGGATGATAATCACCTTGATTCATCGTTCGTCTATCTCTTGGGCACACCGTATGAACAGGTGATCGCACCCAACCGTCAAAATCGAATCGTATTGTCGGATAAGCAGATGATCGTGTGTTTATCCACCATGGATGAGACACATTATCAGAATCTGTTTGCTACTTATGCCAAACAAACCATTCTTGAAGTAGTCGAAACGCTACGGCCTCGCTACGACCATTACATTCAGAGTTATCGACTCATGCCGCCTGAAATCAAGTGTCGGGTTTTGAAAAGCGCCTGGGGAAACTGTTATCCGCGTAAAAATCGCATCCAACTTTCCACTCGTTTGCTCCATTATCCATTAGACGTGATCGAAGCAGTAATCGCTCATGAATACGTGCATCTGGTGGTTCCCAATCACTCCAAACGGTTTTACGATATCCTGACATCTTGGCTGCCAGACTATAAGCAACGTCATGAAAAATTGAAAGGCATCGAAATCGAATGATTCGATGCCTTTATCACTCTGGATATATCATCGGCTGATATAAGGGTTATCCTTTTTGTCAGTGGCACAGCGTTTGATCATGATCTGTGCTGCTTGATTTTCCATGGTGTCATCCAACGCTTTCAGTGGTGTGACCACACCTTTTCGTTTTAATGCGGTGGCGATGAAATGATCGGCAAGTTTCGGATTCTTTGGTAATAACGGGCCATGAATGTAGGTGGCGATGCAATTCTTCTCATGCAATCCTTCATCCGTTCCACTTCCGTCATTGCCATAGCCATATCGGATTTTACCGAATGGATGTTGACCATGAAGATAAGTAAGCCCACCATGATTTTCAAATCCGACCACTTCAAATCCCAGATCCGTATCAATGACGACATTGCCGATACAACGTCCACTATTCCCGGCAACCGTCTCAAAATCAAATAATCCCAACCCATTGAGTTGTCCAAGGGCACTGCTGTAACGGGTTCCCAGTAATTGGTACCCGCCACAAACGGCCAATAAACATCCACCATGATCGATATAGCGAGCCAATTCATCTTTGAATTGCATCAATGTCTCACAGACGATGGCTTGTTCTTTATCACTGCCGCCACCCAGTAATACAAAATCGGCAGTGGATAGATCCAATGGATCATCCCCGTTGACTGTATGCAAAATGGCTTCGATGTCGCGCCAGCGGCATCGTTTTTCCATGACCATGATATTGCCACGGTCACCATACAGATTCAATAAATCGGGATATAAGTGGACGATGTGGAATGATGTCATGCGCTTTTCCTTTCCAATTCATGTAAGTACTGGCTGGTGGGATAAAGGGCCGTGTAATTGACCAAAATGTAGAGTTTGGTCGAACCAAGCTCATGTAATGCATGCGAAATAGCATGATGGATATCTTCAACAGGAGTGGCTGGGATATCCACATATTTCAAGCGCAATGCCATATCCATATATCGCTTTCCTGCAGTCAGATAATGATCGACGTTGCATTGGTTGAGACGATCAAAATCAACATCCCATAACCAGGAAACATCGATGCCATCTTGTTCGTTGTCATTGATGACGATCAATACATCTTTGGTTGAACCATCGTTGGCGATCAAATCGATATTTTGGTTGAAACCAGCGGGATTTTTAGCAAGATTCAATAAGATGTCACACCCGTGGATATGGAACGTTTCCAAGCGACCAAAAGCGCCTTGAAACGATGGCAATATATCGGCAAATTTGGATAAGGATTCCCCATAATGGGTCAACAAGGCACAAACGGCCATATGGTTGTAGACATTATAAAAACCTTTTAGTGGGGAATGGAAGGTCACATCATCAATGGTAAAAACCAATGGATCGATCGAATCCAATGATTTCAGATCGACATCAATGGGCAAATGGTTGAAATCTCCATTAGGACAATGAAATTGTCCCAATTGCGCATAGTGGTAGAAATCATATTCCAGCTTGGTATGACAATATGGACAGAATTGGCCTTCTTTCATATCTTGATGATCGGTGTCATGCATGGGTTTGGATATACCAAAGGTGGTATAAGCCAGTTTGCTTTTTAAAGCAAACTGGGTGGACAGTACATCATCACTATTGAAGATCAAATGGATATCTGGATGGTTTTGAATGGCTTGCAACAATAAGTCCATGGTGATATCGATTTCACCAAAGCGGTCGAGTTGATCCCGAAATAGATTGGTCAAAACCATATCCGTAACATGCAGATGATCGATCACATGACGTAAGGAAGCTTCATCCACTTCCAAAGTGGCTGTATCAGCTATGATCCGACCATTCCATTTACTGTTGAGTACAAATGCCGAAACGATCCCATTTTTCATATTCGAACCGGTGGCATTGATCAATACATGATGGCCATTGGCCCTAAGGGCCATGGCCATCAAATTATTGGTCGTGGTTTTACCATTAGTCCCACATACGACGATAGTGCGTTTCAACTGTCTTGAAAGATCATCGAACAATCCCGGATCCACCTTCATCACCATCGCGCCCGCCAATGTTACCCCTTGCTTGTGCAATAGACGGCAGGCAAACGCGATGGCTTTAGCCATCGCGATGGAAAATATGGAACGGATCCTCATGCGTTTTGTTTATCCTTTTCGATCAGTTTTGCCATGGCATCAATGGCCATTTCGATCATGGGCGTGATGTCATGGACTTGTGGATTATCCAATCCTGCCAATGCACGTTGTTGGTTGGCGATCACCAGAAAACAACTGCCACAGCGTACGTGCAAATAAGAAGCAACGATGAACAAAGCGGCACTTTCCATCTCCGATGCCAATGTTCCACCTTTTAACCACGCATCCCATTTGCGTAATAGTTCTGCACCATTGGGTAAAGTTTCCGGACGGTGTTGACCATAGAATGCATCTTTGCATTGGACGACACCGACATGATAGGGATGGTTGGCGGTTTGTGCGGCTTGGACCAATGCGGTGGTGACATCAAAATCCGCAATGGCAGGGAATTCGATGGGCATGTATTCTTGGGAGGTGCCTTCGGCACGGATCGCCCCTTGGGCGATGACCATATCCCCGCTTTTGACATCAAGATCCATACCGCCACAGGTGCCGATGCGAATAAAGGTATGGGCACCACAGGCGACCAGTTCTTCCATGGCGATGGAAGCGGAAGGTCCACCGATACCGGTGGAGGTCACGGATACTTTGGTATCACCAATGTATCCGGTGTAGGTGGTAAATTCACGGCTATCGCCGACTAATATGGCATCTTTGAGAAAAGCGGCGATTTTCGCAACGCGTTTGGGATCACCCGGTAAAAAGACATATTTTCCGATGTCATTCGGACCAACGCCGATATGATATTGTTTGCCACTGCCTTCGGTATAATCGATCATCATTAATCTCCTTTATAAGATGGATTTGATATTATTCTATCATTTCTGTAATGGATTTGAGATAGGTGGATACATTGGTTTGGATCAGTTGATGATGGTTGAACCATAATACATTTTGGAATGTGGATTCGATGAAATAACGATCATGGCTGACACACAAGATACAACCGCCAAAAGATTTCAAAAGTGTACTTAACGAGGAGACACTCAACGGGGAAATGTTGCGGGTGGGCTCATCCAATAATAGGATCTGATAATCACCCAATACCATTTTCGCCAAGATGCATTTGGTCAATGTCCCTTGGGAGAGATCAGCATATGGTTGGTGGATCTCATCATAGCAAAGATGCAATGCGGAAAGGGTGGTATGGATCAGATCGGAGGTGGCTTTATCATACCCCAACGCAATGGATAGATCATCAAATGGCGAACGTGTTGGATCCAATTGTGTGTTGATGGATTGATGTAGATAAGCGACTTGATAATGTGTGGATAATTGGGAATATAAAAGATCCATCAAAGTAGTTTTACCACATCCATTTTCACCGACCAATACCCAATGGTCATCATGATGCAAGGTGATGGTAAAGGCCTCCAATAAATGGGTCGTACCATGATCCAAGGATGCATAATGGGTGGACCAGAGTAGATGTTTGGAAGAAACGGTTTGATTTTTGAATGAAAGTGGAATGGCATTGACATCCGTTGGTTTGACCATCGTCATTTGGGCATTGTTTTCGATCTGTTTATTGACGGCTTTGATCTTTTTGGCAAGCTTGCGGGCAACCGCCGGGGTACGGACAGCTTGGTTTTGGGCATATTCGACCTTTGAACGGATCTGTTCGAGTTTTTTAGCTTTTTCTTTTCGCTTTCTGGTTTCACTTTGGTAGACCATCATGGCTTTATTGGTGGCATCCACTCGCATCTTGACGTAATCATCATAACCGGATTTATGGAAAATCACTTCGTTGTGATCCAACCACTCGATCTTGCGCATTTCCAGGATATGGGTGGCGACTTTGGATAGAAAATAGGTATCATGGGAGACGAAGATGATGATCTGATCCAAATTCGTGATGGTTTGGATCAGTTTTTCGATGGAAGGGATATCTAGATCGTTGGTGGGTTCATCCATCAAGATCACATCGGTTTTGTCAAACAGGCAGATGGCTAAACGATAGCGCATACGTTGTCCACCGGATAATTGATTCATCAGCGGATCTTGGTCAAACCATTGGGCATCAAATCCATAATCAAAAGCAAATCGTTTGAATCGTTCATAGTTTTCCAAATGGTCGTAATCCAATGAACCATCATCGTGGGTAAAGAAAAAAGTGGAAACGGTGGAATTTAATCGATCCATTTCCAATTTCTGTGGCAGATAACTGATCGCACCATGGGTATATCCATCACACGTAGTGATGGTATAACCATCGATGGAGGATGGTTGATTCAGATAATTCAACACGGTGGTTTTACCACAACCTTCTTCACCAATGATCGCAAGACGATCTTTCGCATTGAGCGTAAACGAAAGTTGCTCGACGATACGCCGTGCGTCATTGTTTAGTAAACGAATGGTTAGATCACGCAATTGAAGATTGCTCATTGTACTCCTTGAATCACATGGGATTGGATGAATGTCAATACATCCATATATACCTGTGATTTATCGGTTTCGTTGAAGATCTCGTGGCGGTCATTTGGATAGATCTTGGATTCAACGTTGGTAAAACCAAAACTTTGCCATTGTTTCACTGCATCATGGAATCGATCGATGGATACGATGCACGGATCATGGGCACCAGCGAGAAACAATGTGGGTAAGGTGGTATTGATCCTGGATAATCCAGTTTTGCTATAGGTGCGTTTCAATAACAAAAACAGATTCAAAAAGCCATCCAATGTAAAGACATAGTTACAATAAGGGTCTTTGTCATACTCCATAACCACTTGTGGATCGGAACATAACCAACCATTGGTGGATGGATCTTTTGAAAATGCTTTGGCATAGGTACCAAAAATAAGCCGTTGCATGAAATAGGATCGGTAATGGTCATCATGGACCATCAGTAAACCTTTGGTTAAACCAATGGCGAGATTGACCAATCCATTTGCAGATGGCGATCCACTTAAAATCAAGGCGTCAATACTGTGGCTGTATCGTTTGCAATAAACTCTTGATATCAATGTGCCCATCGAATGGGCGATGATCACAAGTGGAAGATGGTCGAACCAGTGATGGACATGGTCGATGATCGTTTTCAGATCTGAAATGATCGCGGTACCCGTTTGATCATTGAAATATCCCAAATCATTTAAAGAAGCAACGCTTTCCCCATGTCCACGATGATCAAAAATTACTGAAGCGATGTCATGATCAGACAGAAATCGCATCAATGCTTGATATCGGCCACGATGTTCCACCATGCCATGAACGATAAGCGCAACAGTTGTGGGTGAAGATGGACTGACCATCGTTCCATGTAAGGTCAATCCATCATAATCGGATACAAGGGTGAGTTCACGTTCTTTCATGGTTTCATTTTACCATGCTCGAACCATAAAAAAACGGTCATTACAGACCGTGAAATGATAATGGCAGGGGCAGAGAGAATCGAACTCCCATCAGCGGTTTTGGAGACCGATGTACTACCATTGTACGATGCCCCTAATTTAGCTCAATGGTGACTTGTACGGGATTCGAACCCGTGAATGTTGCCTTGAGAGGGCAATGTGTTCAGCCGCTTCACCAACAAGCCATCCGTTTTGCTGCATCATTATACTATGATGCGGTTTGTGTGACAATAACAAATTCAGGTCGCTCAATTTGCCCTTTCCATGATGGATATCGCGATCACGAGAAGTGGAATGAGTAACCAAATCCCATGGATGGATAATGGTTGGACCAATGCAATTGCACATAATGCTCCCACTAAAAAAACCAACATCAATAAACCAATGGTTTGGATGATATGTAGATGGTTTAGACCATGATCGACAGTATAGGCACCTAAATGCGTCATGATCGCTTTGAAATTACCGATCATCATGGTGGACGCCATTGGATAACCTTTGAAGTGTTGGAAAGCTGATACAGTAAGTGCAGCATTCAAACTGACTAACGCATTGGCTAAATCGTTCCATGTGGTGGGCAAAGCGCCACATACAAGGATCAACAACACCTCCACCATCAAGATATGACTGCGCCAGTGGTGTTTACCATGATGGATCAAACGATGCCGTGTCGCAAGGAATATCCCCAATCCAAATGCCACAAGCGGGATCAAATAATGCCAAAAGTGTTCACCGTGTTCATACACCAGTGTATGGGCTAAAAAAATCATGTTTCCGGTCTGCAGATTGGCAAATACCCCACCTCGTAAAAAATAGGTATATCCGTTTTGGAATCCACCAATGAAAAACAGGATGATACCGATCAGTAGAGAATCGCTTTTTTGATTAATGTGCATCGACATACTGGATCTCCACCAGTTTGGCATATGCGCCATGTTTGGCCATCAGTGTGGCATGATCACCCTCTTCTTCGATCCCATGTTCACCTAAAACGATGATGCGTTTGGCATTGCGGATGGTGGAAAGGCGATGCGCAATGATGAAGGTGGTCCGATTCAGCGCTAATGTGGATAAGGATTGTTGGACATAATGTTCGCTTTCATTGTCCAATGCACTGGTGGCTTCATCAAAGATCAAGATCTTGGGATCTTTTAAGAATACGCGGGCAATGGCGAGTCGTTGTTTTTGACCACCGGAGAGTTTGACACCATGGCTGCCGATATCGGAATCATATCCATTGGGCAATGCCATGATGAAATCATGGGCATTGGCCGCTTTAGCGGCAGCAATGATTTCTTCCATGGATGCAGTGGGTTTGCCATAGGCGATATTTTCGGCGATGGTGCCATTGAATAAATAGACATCCTGTTGGACGATACCGATATTTTCTCTTAGTGATTTCAAGGTGACGGAATCGATGGATTGACCATCGATCGAGATGGTCCCACTTTGAGGATCATAGAAACGGGGCAATAAGGAGCATAACGTAGTTTTGCCAACACCACTGGATCCAACCAGTGCCACACTGGTGCCACCATCCACTTTTAGGTTTAAATGTGAAAATACTGGGTGGTTGGGATCATAGGCAAAGCTAACATTTTCAAATACGATATCCCCATTGGTCACATTCAAACACTTGGCATCATCTCGATCGGCAATATCTGGCTGGATTTCCATGATCTGACAAAAGCGAATGAAACCACTCATCCCATCTTGATAGGTTTCCGCAAAATTGATCACTTTGCGGATCGGTTCGGTAAAATTGGAAATATAAAGTGTAAAGGTCAATAGATCGCCAACAAAAAGTTGGCCGTTGAAAATAAACACAGCGCCGGCAATGGCCACGACCACCGTCATCAATGTGACCATGGCATTCATGCCAGTAAAATATTGCGCCATGTAGAAATAGGTATGCTGCTTGGCGGATGAATATTCATTGGATATGGTATCAAAACGTTTATTTTCGTAATCTGCATTGGCGAATGATTGCACCACACGCACCCCGTTGAGATTGTCTTCCAGTGCTGCGGATACTTTGGCTAATGTTTCCTTGTTGTGCACGTATCCTTCATTGAGTTTTTTATTGGAAAACCACGCATAGATCAACATCAACGGGACCAAGGTAAATATGATCAAGGTCAAGGGTAAATGGATCGAGGCCAGTATGGCGAAGGCACCGATAAATTTGACCAGGGAGATGATGATATCTTCTGGGCCGTGGTGATACAGTTCCACCAATTGGAAAAGATCCGAAGTGGCACGGGACATCAGGGAGCCGACTTTGGCGTTGTCATAGAAAGAAAAGGAAAGTTTTTGCAGGTGGTCAAATAATTCGGCACGCATGTCTTTTTCCATCCGTACACCCATGGAATGGCCTTTCCAAGTCACAAAGAAGTTGCATGCCATTTCCAAAGCCACGAGTCCTAGCATGGCTAAACCAAGGGAAAGTATCGGTCGAAGGGAAGATGGCTGACTGGGTAGAAGATCATTGACGATATAGCGGATGATCAAAGGAATGATCAATGTGGTGGCAGCCATGATGGAAGCGGCAAACAGATCTGCGATCAAAAGAGAGATATATGGACGATAATAAGACAGGAATTTTTTAAAGCGTGCTTTATTCATAGGATCCTCCTGGCGATGATGGTTGTGATTCTATCACAATCCATTGCGATATGCATGGTTGAACCATCGAAGGTGGAAAGTGATACAATAGGACCATTGAAAGGAGTATGCGATGATCCGGTTTTCTTTTGATGCTAACCAACAACCATGGGGTGTTCTGGACGTGAATGGTTCAACCATCGCATTGGGGGATGAAGCCTTTAAACCGTATGATCTGACCTTAGGAGCATTGTGCGGCTGTTACAGTGCCACGATCTGGGAAATGGCAGAAAAGTTGAAGGTGGATATTCCGGCTTTCACCATGGAAGTTGCAGGTGAAAAACGTAATATGGTCCCGACCACCCTTCAAACGGTGCGGATCGATATTAGCATGGAAGAAACGACTTCACGCATTCTAGCCATCTTGGTGGATAGTGCGGCAGCGTGTTCGATGATGGCCACGATTGGCTGTGTTGCAGATATCACGATCACATTAAATGGTCAAACCATCGTCAAACTGGATCAAACAAAAGTAAAGTAATGGAAAACAAAAGTTTGTGGCTTTCTTACGATGAAGCTACCCAAAATGCAGTCATGGACTTCAATGAAGGCTATAAAGCCTTTATCAGCGCCAACAAGACTGAACGTGAATTTGTCAGTGCTTCCGTGGAATTGGCCAAATCCCATGGATTCAAAGATTTGGATGAATGTTTCAGAAATCACATCGCATTAAAACCTGGGGATAAGGTCTATGCGAATAATCGTGGCAAAGCACTGGATCTTTTCGTGATCGGTAAAAAACCACTTGCCCAAGGGATGAACATCCTGGGGGCCCATATCGATTCCCCGCGTTTGGATATCAAACAACGTCCGTTGTATGAGGATCATGATGCTGCATTATTGAAAGCCCATTATTATGGTGGAATCAAAAAATACCAGTGGGTCGCGATCCCCTTGACCATCAAGGGTGTGGTGGCGACCATGGATGGACAGGTCAAAACCATCAATATCGGGGATGATCCGTGTGATCCGGTGGTCGGTATTTCTGATCTTTTGATTCATTTAGCCGGTGAACAAATGAAAAAAACCGCGTCGGAAGTGATCAATGGTGAAGCCATGAACGTTACCATTGGCTCTATTCCGTTAAAGGATGCCCCCAAAGAGACCAAGGAACCAGTCAAGGCCAACATCCTGAAGTTATTGAAGGAAAAATATGACATCGAAGAGGATGATCTGATCAGTGCAGAACTGGAGGTCGTCCCCAATGGGGCGGCGAGAGACTATGGTCTGGATCGCTCCATGATCATGGGATACGGTCATGATGATAAAGTGTGTGCTTATACTTCCTTGATGGCTTTGTTGGATGCCGGGGAATGTGACTATACCACCTGCTGTTGTTTGACCGATAAGGAAGAAGTTGGTTCGATCGGTGCGACCGGTGCGCAAAGCGTGGCCTTTGAGAACCATGTCACCATGATCAATATCCTGTGTGGCAATGATCATCATTTCGCCACTCGCTCTTGCCTTTCTGCATCCCGTATGCTCAGCTCTGATGTTTCGGCCGGTTTTGATCCCAATTATCCCAGCGTCAATGACATGCACAATACTTGCTTTTTAGGTCAAGGTATCGTCTTTAACAAGTATACCGGTGCCCGTGGAAAAAGCGGTAGCAATGATGCTTCGGCGGAATATATCGCTAAAGTGCGTAAAGTGATGGCAGATAATCACATCGCCTATCAGACCAGTGAACTGGGAGGTGTGGATGTCGGTGGTGGCGGGACCATTGCCCATATCTGTGCCGAATATGACATCGAGGTCATCGATGCTGGTATTGCCGTACAGAACATGCATGCTCCATATGAAGTGGTTAGCAAAGCCGATGTGTATGATGGCTACCTTGCTTACAAAGCGTTTTTGAAAGACATGAAATAAGCGTGGTTCGACCATGCAAAAGGGCACTATAAATTTTTGAGTGGGGATGCCATAGATGGGCTTTAAACTTCTGTGGTTCATTGCTCCCCAACTAAAATTTATAAGCATAGTCTCCCTGATTGCATTAACCAGGGAGACTTTTGTTTTTTACAGGTCTTTTTTTGTAGACTCTACTTTCACCACGTTGTCTTCGTTCAGCATTCTGCTTATTCCGATCCCTTTGAAATCGTACAATCGGTCGATAGGGTACCCCCATATATATCGTCTCAGAATTTAAGCAGTAGATAATTCGGTTTCTAAATCGCTCAAAAT
>CALVCY010000072.1 GCA_944326175.1 uncultured Erysipelotrichaceae bacterium | reverse complement strand
GGGCATATTGATCACATTGGTTTAATAATTCCATATCATCCATACGATTATTTTACCATTATTAATTCATTGTGTGGCTTTGGATGCATCCAGATGAAATATGGTTTTAACCATAGCAAAAGCGACCCTACCCGTCTTCCGTCGAAGTACTATGCAATTTCCGTCATGTCTAACCTAAACCACTTGATTTTATAGATTTACCAAATTGCGAATTGATGCGTATTTATCGAATTTGTGCATTCTCAAATGAGAATGTTTTTTATTTTCTCAATAATTTTCATTTATGATATAATCATAGTGTAACATAGTACATCAAAATAACGGAGGTGGAATCATGGCTTATTACTTAAGACAAAGCAAGAAAAGTGGCAGAAATTATCTTCAAATGTATGAATCCTACTGGGATAAAGAAAAGAAGCAACCCCGAAGTAAATATATCCAGGCTTTCGGTTATGTCGATGAGCTTATCTGTGATGAAATTCCGGATCCAGTAAGTTTTTTTAAGGAGTATGTCGCAAAAGAAAACAAAAAAGTATCTGATTTAGTTGCGCAAGAAAAAAGACCACGAGCTTTTAATGCGCCCGTGGAATTTTACTTGGGTCACTTCTTAATAAAGACAGTATTAGAAGAGCTTAATGTTAAGCCGACAATCGAGCTGTTAGCTTCTCACACTAAATTTCGGTTCAATATGTATGACCTCATTTCTCAATTAATATTCGCAAGAATAATCAAGCCTTGTTCAAAATCCAAAACCGTTTCAACTATATTTCCTTATCTTTATGAAGGAAAAATGATTTCTGAAAATCAAGTTTATGATGGATGCGAATTCTTTGGTGGCAATTATAAGAAATATATCGAACTCTTTAATCATCAGTATCAAAAATTCCATAAAAGGAATTTTGATAAAGCATACTTTGACTGTACAAATTATTATTTCGAAATCGATCGTCCTTGTGACGATAAACAAAAGGGACCTTCAAAAGAAAACCGACACGATCCTATCATTGGACAAGCCTTACTACTGGACGCCGACTTAATACCTGTTGGAATGGAAATGTATCCAGGCAACGAATCGGAAAAACCATATATCAGGAAGCTTATTGAAGAAATGAAGCAACGCTACAAAGTGGTTGGAAAGACAATACAAGTAGCGGATAAAGGGTTGAACTGCGCAAGGAATATTTACGCCGCGGTTAAGGAAGCAAATGATGGTTACATATTCTCGAAATCTATACACGGAAGAAATCTAAGTGGACAAGAAAAACAATGGATTCTTCTAGAGAACGAGAGCAATCGTTACACTAACTATGTCGATAAAAATGGTAAGGTAAAATTTCGGATTAAATCTTGCGTAGATAACTTTGAATACTCATTTACTGAATTCGATGATTCTGGAAAACCTATAAAAACAACTTTTACAGTGACTGAAAAACGCGTTGTGTCCTATAACCCATACTTAGCCGATAAGCAAAAACGTGAGATTAAAAAGCAAGTGGATAAAGTGGCGAATTATTGTAAATACAAAACGATTGCACGTGAAGAGTTGGGAGATGCCGTAAAGTACTTATCGGTAGAAGCAAAGGATTCTAATGGGAAAAGTATTGATCCAACGACCTCTTTGAATCAAGCAAAGATCGATGAAGACCTAAAATTAGCAGGATACAACTTGATTGTCACTTCAGAGATAAATATGGAACCCATAGATGTCTACAAGGCTTATCATAACTTATGGAAAATAGAAGAGTCGTTCCGGATTACTAAGTCATTTTTAGACGCACGCCCAGTATTTTTGCAGAAAAAGGAATCTATCTATGGCCATTTCCTAATTTGTTATTTGTCTCTTTTTATCCTAAGAGTCCTAGAATTAAAAGTATTCAAAGGATCCGTTAACACCAATGATCTTGTCGAATTCATAAAGGATTTTAGAGTAGCAAAGCAAGATAATGGACGATATATTAACTTATCGAAAAATAGAGAAATAAATGAGAAGGTCACTAAAGTTACCGGGTTGAACAATATAGACGCTTTGTATTTGACAGAGAAAGAATTACAAAATATTTTCAACAAGTGTCCCCTTTTGGGCGAGTAATGTACTAGGTTTTACACTTAAACGACGGAAGTCAGGTACCATAAGCATCAAGGTCGGTGCAACACTTTTTTTAAATATTTGTTTAAACCATCAGATCCCACTTTTCAGAAAGCCCGTTCAATCCACGACTTTCCCCGGATTCATGATCCGTTTTGGATCAAACACTTTTTTGATTCCTTTCATCAATTGCAGCACGACAGGATCGAGTGCTTCTTTCAAATACCCCTTCTTGGCATGACCGATCCCATGTTCACCGGAAACCATGCCATTGAGTTCTCTGGCTTTTTCATACAATGAATCCATCACGGTATTGACCAATCCACGCCATTTTTCATCCGGGATATTATCTTTACAGACATATACATGCAAATTCCCATCGCCCGCATGTCCGAACACTCGGATGCGCACATGATGTTTGCTCATCAAATACCGTGTATGTCTTATGAATTCAGCCACATCGACCGGTTTGACTACCACATCGCATTCATCCATCACCCCAGCACTGTTTTTGATCGCTTCCAAAAATGCGCCACGCGCATTCCAGATTGCATCCTGTCGTTCACTGGTGTCACTTAAAAACACATCCAAAGCATCATGGGCCATCACACACTTCATGCACCCATCCAATGCCGGTTTGATCTCATCCATGTCATCACCATTATAGGAAACCAACAAATAGGCCGGATAATCCTTATTCGGGAACGCTTTGCCCAGATAATCCTGAGCATCCACCAACACATCGTGTTCCATAAATTCGATGGTCGTAGCAGTGGTGGGCAATTGCATCACGTAAGGCACGGCACTCAATGCTTTCTCGATCGAATCAAAGGGAATCAACAAAGAAACCATCATTTTGGGTAATGGGACAAGTTTCAAGGTGATGGTCGTGATGATCCCTAAGGTGCCTTCGGAGCCGATAAACAGATCTTTTAGATCATAACCACTGGAATTTTTGGTGATATCCCCACCCAGTATGATGATTTGACCATTGGGCAAAACCACTTCGATGGCCTTGACATAATCCCGGGTGACCCCATATTTGACCGCTCGCATCCCACCGGCATTGGTCGCCACATTGCCACCGATGGTGGCACTCTTTTCTCCTGGATCCGGTGGATATAACAATCCCAGGGCATTGACTTTAGTATTGAAATCCATCAATACGACCCCACTTTGCACCACAGCGGTCAAAGTAAATGGATCAATAGAAATCACCTGATTCATTTTTTCGGTGGATAATACCACCCCACCATGGATCGGGACACACCCACCACATAAGCCGGTACCGGCACCACGGGTGGTAATGGATAGATCATGTTCATCACAGTATTTAACGATATCTGCCACCTGTTGGGTAGACGATGGTAAGACCACACAACCTGGTTTGAATATGCCATAGATGCTCATTTCATCATGACTGTAATCTTCCATGGTGTCATCCGTATGATAGACATTGGTCAAACCCACCACACGTTGAAAATAGACAATATCTGATGCATTGACTTTATTGTAAGCTGCCATATCGTTTCTCCCATTCATCAAGCCATTGGCTGACATCCGCCACCATGCCATGGTGTGCAATATTGAATATCGAAGCATTGGGGTCATTGTTGACCGCCAGGATCAAGGATGATTGATCCATGCCGGCCGTAAACTGGATCGCACCGGATACCCCAAGCGTCAAGATCCAATCCGCTTTGACGGTTCGTCCACTCAATCCGATTTGATACAAAACCGATCCGATTCCTTTTTCGACCATCGGTCGGGTATAGCCGATGGTGGCATCCAGTTTCTTGGCCAAACCATGAATCCGAGGATGATCCGATACCGGTACTCCCCGACCGATCACGATGATGCGAGTAGCAGAAGAAATATTGGATGCTTTGGGCAGATCATGGATGGTTTCGACCAAAACGGATGATTGCAGTAAAGATGGTTCGACCATGATCTTTTCGATGGTTCCGGAATCATCATTTTTATAAATGGCACGATCCATGACTTTTTCCCTTACCGTTGCCATCTGTGGTCTGGCATGACTGTTTAAGATCATGGCCATGATATTGCCGCCAAAAGCAGGACGGATCTGGACCAGATCCCCGTTTTCACGCATCTCAAGTTTCGTACAATCAGCTGTCAAGCCGGTTTTAAATCGAGCAGCGATCGATGGTGCCAATGAGCGACCATTGAGCGTTGCCGGGATCAAGACCACATTATCTTTGCGTTGACTTAAAAAGTCATAGAGTACATTGGCATAGACATCACATCGAAAGATCGAAAGGGATGGATCATCAAAGACATAGATATGGTCCAGACCATAACCTTTCAATGATTTCACCAGATCATCCAATTGATATCCAAGCACCGCCACAGAAACCTTATCCTGACGGATAGCTGCCAGTTTCAATGCTTCACCGATCAATTCATAACTGACCGGTGCGATGGTTGAACCATCGATTTCCGCGATTACCATGATATCGTGATACTGATCTCGATCGATGACGTGACGATCTTCGACGATTTCAATGGCATGGAGTGGACATTTTTTGACACAACTGCCACACAACCGGCAAGCGGAATTGACGCGGATGTGACCATCTTCGACACTTAATGCATTGAATGCACAGGCATCAATGCATTGTTTGCATAATACACATTTATCATGATTGATCCTTAATTCACTCATGGTCCTTACCTCTGAAATAATGATTCGAAGTCATCACTTCGACAAAATGATCCATCGCTTCTTTGGTCGAACCATGAATCAACACATGGTCATTGTCATGGGTGGGTTCAAAGATTTTTTCTACCTGAGTGGGTGAACCAGATAGTCCATAATGGTTGGGATCATGATCATCCAGATCCTGAAGTGTGACCACCTTTATTTTGGTTTCATCCATCTGGGATAGCCTGAAATAACTGGGCAGATCCGGTTGTCCAACTTTTTCCGAAACACTGATCACTGCCGGGTAAGTGACATTAAGATCGACCAATTGGTTGCCTTGATCGCTGGTCAAACCAATGGATGTATTGCTCACATCATGGATACCCATCACCAATCCCACAAACGGCATCTTCAAATGCGCCGCCATTTCCGCACCGACCTGTGCCGTGTCCCCATCAGTAGTCTGCTTGCCACACACCACCAATGCCGCATCCGCCGCAATGGATGAAACCACTGATGCCAGTGTATAACTGGTCGCTAACACATCCGCTCCAGCAAATGCACGATCTGAGATCAATACCCCATCATCACATCCCAAAGCCATCGCTTCTTTCAATACCGCCTTGGCACTGTCCGGACCCATGGTGATGGCCGTAAGTTGTGCTTTAGTCGACTTTTTGATTTGAAGTGCCAGATCGATAGCATACAGATCATATGGATTCATTTTCGTGTCGATCCCGCTTCGGATCAACACACCTGTGGTTGGGTCCACTGCAACTTTTTGGGTCGAGGGGACCTGTTTGATACATACGATGATTTTCATAATGGTTCAGTTCCTATGGATTCATGATACCACCATCGTTTAAAAATGAAAGCGCTAACACAGTTGACATATGATGCACCTCGTCAATCCGATACGTATGAAAACACCGTTATAATAGTTCCATGCCTCTTGAACAAAGTTATACCGAAATATTGCAATGGTGGATCACAACCAATATCAACAACTCGACACAATTGAAAGTCATGTTGAATCACTTCAATGTTTTGTTTGCCTATCATTCCGGAAATATTGAAAACGATCAAATCCAATATCATCAAACGCGTGAGATTTTCGAAAACGGAAAAATCATTGGTTTTACTGGTGATCTACGAACTATCAATGAAATTCAAAACATGAAGCACTGCAGTGATTACATTTATTCTTTATTTGACACAAAGCCGCCGATAACGCTTGATATCATCAAAAAAGTCAACTATGAATTATGCAAATATACATTAGATGAACAACGCTATGCCAACAATGGTGAAAGAGCTGGCGAACTTAAGAAACATGATTATGTCATTGGTTTAATTGACTGTGGATCAGCGCCGGCAAATGTCCAATCCGATTTGCTTGATTTATTGAATGAACTCTATGACGATAGCATAACATCCGTTGATCCACTGACCAAAGCAGCATACTTTCATGCCCGATTCGAAAACATTCACCCATTTTCCGATGGAAATGGAAGAACTGGTCGAACTTTGCTCAATTATTATCTGCTCACTCTGAATCATCCACCCTTGATCATTTATACGGAAGATAAAATGGCCTATTACAATGCACTGGAATCCTATGATCAAGACGAGACACTTGAGCCGCTTAAGGAATTTCTGAAAGTCGAAACCATCAAAACATGGTCACACCATTTGCCTACCAATCCTTGATCCACGATCAAATGTAAAAAAAAAAGTCGAAGCAATATATGCTTCGACTTTTTAGATTTGAGTTTTATAAACCTCAATTTCAGGTAACACGGTGAATGCTATGCCGTATTGAACCCATGGCAATTATGGTAAAACCATAAACAATCATTCATCTTTGGTTTTCAAACCAATGGTTTCAAGATCATTGAATGCATCCGCAATGACTTTGTCCATATCATAATATTTGTACTTACCTAAACGTCCGCCGAAGATCACATGGTCTTCTTGTTGCGCCAATTTAAGATATTGTTCATACAAGGCATTGTTGGCTTGATCATTCAGTGGATAATACGGTTCTTCTCCCGGTTTCCACTCATGGCTGTATTCCTTGCTGATCACCGTTTTGGGTTGGGTACCAAACTCAAAATGTTTGTGTTCGATGATCCGGGTATATGCCACATCATGGCTGGTGTAATTGACCACGGCATTGCCCTGGAAATTGTCACAATCCACCACTTCCGTTTCAAACATCACGCTGCGATATTGCAATGGACCATAGCAATAGTGGTAATACCCATCAATGCTGCCGGTATAGACCAAGGTATCGTATTCCACCTGATCTTTAATGGATTCAAAATCACAATTCAAACGTACTTCCACACCCGAAAGCATTTTTTCCACCATCTGGGTATAACCACCGATCGGTATGCCCTGGTAACGATCATTGAAATAATTGTTATCATAGGTAAATCGAACCGGTAGCCGTTTGATGATAAATGCCGGTAACTCTTTGCAATCTCTTCCCCATTGTTTTTCAGTATATTCCTTGACCAGCTTGGTATAGACGTCCTTTCCGACCAGACTGAGCGCCTGTTCTTCCAGATTCTTCGGTTCACGGATATTCAATGCATCGATCTGTTCTTGGATGATGGCTTTTGCCTGTGCCGGAGTGACGATATTCCACATCTTGGAAAATGTGTTCATATTAAATGGTAAGTTATATAGCTCATCGTGGTAGCGGGCAACGGGTGCGTTGATGTAATTGTTGAATTCTGCAAACTGATTGACATAGTTCCATACGGATTTATTGGAGGTATGGAAAATGTGGGCACCATATTGGTGGACGTTGATGCCTTCGATGGTTTTGGTATAAATATTGCCACCGATATGATCCCGTTTGTCGATCACTAAAACGGTTTTGCCTTTTTCGTGGGCAAATTGGGCAAATGTGGCACCATACAGACCGGCACCGACGATCAGATAATCATATTTCATGAAATGAAATTCCTTTCATACTCTGGTCCAACCAGCAAATACATTCAAGTTAAAAAATGTATGTGAATAGTCTTCCCTTCATATCAATGGTACCATGGCAAGGATTGATTGACACTCATGTTAAGTAGCCAATCTTTTGGGATATCCAT
Organism: uncultured Erysipelotrichaceae bacterium; assembly: GCA_944326175.1. The sequence continues at coordinate 10,933 of CALVCY010000072.1, read as the reverse complement.
TGATGAGGGTACGAGATAAGCGCTAAGTATGGTTCAACCATTATTAAAACAGCGTGACGAAACCGTCACGCTGTTTTTCAATTGGTCAATATACTCAATGCCGCCAGTAAACTGGAATTCCAGTAGATGGCCATTTCATTGGTGGAATATGAATCCGGATCATCATAATACGCTTTTGCGGGAAAAGTCGTATCACAATAAGCCAATGCGATCTCATCCTCACAATACGCATCCGGTCCACCCACCAATGCACCGATATAACGGGCATTGTCGTGGCTGATGGCCATACGATGATGCAATGTGGTGGGTGAATCGGTACCATAACCGATCACAAAACATGTATTGAGACTATTTTGGCCTAACAAATAATGGATCGCTGCCATCCCGATGGTTTGAACCATATTGCTGTCGGTCAGATCATACACCAATGCCATGATCAAGGCATCATTGGCCACATCCCCATTGCTGCCCCAACCATACCCTTCATTGGAATAATTATATCCACTGGAAGCAATATAACTGGCGATCGAACCAATGGCTCGATTGATCCGATCATGGATCATACTGGTTTGACCATCATCCAACTGGTCCGCCTGAAGGGCGAGAAAATACAATCCATACATCCCACAATTGCGCCATCCCGCATCCGAAAGATCAAGATCCTCCATACTTAGATAACGCAATGCATTCTGCAGATGAGCATAATCATGACCCACCATAAACATCACGGTTTCCAACAAGAAGCGCTGATCCCGATCATCGGTATCATTGTAGTTACCCATATCATACCCTTGCGGTGTTTCATCGATGATATACTGGCCCGATACACGGGATACATAACTGTATCCGGTTTGCGCCGCTTGCCATAATTTAGAAGCAAAGGCGCTGTCAAAAGGTTCATAGATGCTGGAGGCGTACGCCAATACGGCAGACGCATAAGCGGCGATATCGGTCCGTCCTTCTCCCAGAATGATCAATGGATCAGTGTCATCTTGGGCGGATATGAAATCTGCAAAAACCTCAGTGGCGACTTTCGAATAGAAAGAACCATCACTTTTTTGCATCTTCAAGATCCATTCCAACTCATAGCGAGCTTCATCCAGGATATCCGGGATCCCGTTTCCACTTTCTGCAATGGTCGTATCATCGTTAAATAACTCCGGATGGATACTGTACGCCAGTAAAAGATCCAATGTGGCTTTGGCACCAGTATTGACATAACGGCCATAATCCCCGGCATCATGCCATCCACCAGTGACATCGATGGTCGAACCATCACGATCCAATCGTGCCAAGTCATCATGGCAAATGGCATGACTGTATCCATCGATGGTCGATACCACTTCCGTCCCACAACGTTGCAGATACATCACATATAACAATCCTTTTTCCAAGGCATCATATGGATTTTCACCAATGGTAAAAGGATAGGACGTTCCGCCGATCTGCGTTTCGATGCGATAGGTACCGGCAGTGGTCAGATCACTAAAATCCCCATAATAGACCGTATCCCCACTTTGCATGTCATAGCCTTGTTCAATGATGCTACCACGGTATACGACTTGACCGCTGGACACATCGACCACATTGAAAAAATCACCTTCGTTATAGGAGAAGATCGCACGTTTGGTGGCTGTTGGGGTATAACCAAGTTGATCGATCTTGACACTGGGTTGGTCCCCATTCAAATCGATCAGACATAAACCATTGATGGTAATGGTGTGATAATTCGTCCCTGACCCGCCGGTAAATAATGCCACCATGGCATCATAGGTATCTTCCCCCGTATACGTAAAATCGATGCGATAGGATTGACTGGTACTGGTCAATTCAATGGTTTGATCATGGTAAATGGTGCCATCATTGGGATCCATTACCCTTAATGTGATCGAACGATCCATATCAGTGGATGCTGAAAAAGTAATGATGTAATGATGACCTTGGATCAGTTTGAATCCCTGTCGGGAAACCGACACGGATTCCAGACTGGTCCCACCATGGATCATCTCGATGCTCATGGTGTCATATGTGGAATATAAATTGGCTGAACCATCGCCACTGTTGCAAAACCATCCACTTTGAAAATCACCGATATACAAACTCATCGGGTTTAACCAACTGTCATCCGGCTTAAACGATGATTCTGTGGCTTGCGGCAATGGTTTGGTCGATACCAACGGCGTGGCAGTAGCTGTGGATGCAGGTGAATTGAACGCACTGCAACCCAATGATGCCGCCAACATCAGCACCACTGCCCCCTTCAACGCCAGTTTGCTCACACGCTGACCTTGCCTTTCTTGATGATGAAAAAATAGATGATAAACAAGACAGAGGTGATCGTCCAGGATAAGGGATAACACATCAATGGGATCGTGACCGTGGCTGCATTGGCATTGATCATGATCCATATCACACGGATACCGACCACTCCGACCAACGTCAATGCTGTTGGTACCAACACATTACCGACTCCGCGATACGCACCGGCAATGATTTCGATCGTGCAGTATGAAATAAACCATGGTGCCAGGGAGCGGGCGATCATCATGCCATTATCGATAACGATCGGTTCACTGGTGAATAATGCAAAGATATATTGACCAAACAAGACAAAGACGATGGAGCAGAAAATGGAAACGATCGCAGCATACAACCAGGAAATATAAACGCTTTTTTGGACCCGATCGTATTGCTTAGCCCCATAATTTTGGCCCACGATCGTGGTGATGGTCGTACCCAATGCACCGACGACCATCCAATAGATGGCATCGATCTTGCCATACGCCGCATATGCAGCAGAGATGGTTTCACCAAAGGAGTTGGCAGAAGCCTGGATGACTAAATTCGATACGGTATACAATGCCGATTGCGCACCGGCAGGAAAACCGATCCATAACATCCGTTTTAAAAGATGGCGATTGAAGCGGATATCCTTGAAATGCAAGGTATATGCGCCATCATAATGCATCATGACGATCACCACCAATACCCCAGATACCACCTGGGAAATCACCGTGGCAATGGCGGCACCAGCCACACCCCAGCCCAGTCCCATGACAAACCAGACATCCAGGATGATATTGGTCAAACAGGAGGCCATCAGAAAATAAAGTGGTCGTTTATTATCTCCCATGGCACGCAATAAGGCTGTACCCATGTTATAAACCAGAGAAAAGATGGTCCCGACAAAATAAATCCGTAAATAAACCAACGCATCCCCATACATGGCTTGAGGAACGTTGACCATCCGTAACATAGCGGGGGCCAAGATGATCCCGACCACGGTGATGAAAATACTGGCGACAATGGCCAATGCCATGGAAGTATGGATCGTATCATGGATGGCACGATGATCATTGGCACCCACGGCATGGGAAAGTACCACAGCCGAACCAGAGGCCACACCAATGAATACTCCGATGAATAAATTCACCAATACAGCGGTGGAACCACCCACTGCACCCAAGGCAATGGATCCGACAAAGCGACCGACAACGATGGCATCGACCGTGTTATAGAGTTGTTGAAAAAATGAGCCGATCAATATCGGTACAAAGAAAATCAAAGTCTGTTGCCATAGATTTCCTTTTAATAAATCTGTTCTAAAAAAATGCATGCCCCGATTATATCAAAGGGCATAGATTTTGACTGTGTGTTTTCGATGAACTCAAGGATAATCAATCGTCAAAATAAATCCGTGTTGTCAGCCATCAGATCGACCAGATTATAATGCTGAATACCATTTCGTTTTTGCAAAAGACGATCCATTGTCAACAATATTTTCGGATAACCATCCTTTATCTTTTCTAACGGACGATATTCTCGCTCCTCGGTAATATTAAGGCCATGTTCATCATAACGATCATTATCAATCGTGCGTGCCACTTGCACATATGCATAGTCTTGCTCGTTATTCCTTAATATAAAATCGATTTCGAGACTGCCGATCTTTCCGACACTGATTTCGTAACCTTTCGCCGCACAATAGTTATAAACAATATTTTCCAACACCGGTCCGTAATTGATCCGATTGTCCGTTCGCAGCGCAAAATAGAATCCAAGATCCGATAGGTAATACTTTTCGCCGCCCTTTAAGACTCGCTTGCTTTTTAAATCGAAACGTTGGCATTTTTGAATGATTTTTGCATTTTCAAGAATTTCAAGGTACTGATAGACGGTCGTCTTCGTCACCGAACTATATGTATTTGTGATATATTCGCATAAGGCATCAACCGAGACAGTAGAACCGAAATTACTAATGATAAAGTTTTGGATTTTGTCAAAAATATCTTTTCTGCGAATCCGATAATTCGTACGGATGTCTTTTTTGAATATCTCAGTAATAATGTTCGATGTGTATGTCCGGCGTTGATCAAACGTTTCATATTTTAAGCTTAACGGAAATCCGCCATTCCGAATATATTCCACAAATTCCTCATCGTTGCTTCCCATCGACTTTCCAAGAAACTTTTTCATCCCGATATATTCATCAAAGCTTAAGGTACGTAATGGAAATTCAATATATCTTCCGGTCAATTTGGTCATCAGTTCGCCACTTAACAAATACGAATTGCTTCCCGTAATAAATATTGAAAAGTCACCCTCTTCTCGAAAAGCATTAACGACCATTTCATAATCTTTAACATTTTGGACTTCATCGATAAACAAATATTTAGTCCCAGAAATTCCTTCTGTTTTTGAAACGATCAAATCCTCTAATTGGTCAGCATCATGAATACGTCGATAGGGTCTTTGGTCCAAATTCAACACGATGATATTTTCCGCAGCTATTCCACTCTCCATTAACTCCTGAGAGACCATCTGCATTAATGAAGATTTGCCACATCGTCGGACTCCAGTAATGACTTTTATCATTTCTACGTCGTGATAAAAACCACGAATTTTTTTTAAGTAATTCTCTCTGAAATACAAATCCTTCATTTGCCAGTATTATACCAAAAACCCCTTCTAAACTAGACAAAATTGATTTTTTTTCGATTTAGTCTAGTTAAGAGGGGGTTTTCGTTGGTTTTATTGATTATTGTTCATTCAATGAGTGGATGGTTTCAACCAATGCATCTACGGCTGCTTCACGGGTTCCCCAGCTGGTGACGATGCGGATCACATGCCGATCAGCATCCAGATCACTCCATCGTGAGACCACATATTTGGATTCGATGAGCTCACGTTGAGCTGTAGTAACGATCGGGAAAATCTGATTGGTGGGGGAATCGATCAATACCGGGATATTGGATTGCTTCAAAGCGTTTTTGATCCGATCGGCCATTTTCAATGCATGGGCACAAATATGCTGGTAGTGGTTATTTTCAAATAACGTAAGTGCCTGTACCCCTAATAAACGCCCCTTCGCCAGCATGGCACCACCCTGCTTCATATAGGAGCGAAAATGTGGACAAACCGTTTCATCTTTGAATACCACAGCTTCGCCAAAACCACCGCCGCACTTGGTCAAACCAATATAGAACACATCACAGTATTTGACATAATCCTTTAATGTCAACGATGTATCGGCAGCTAAACCATAACCCAGTCTGGCCCCATCCATGAACAAATACAGATCATAATCATCACAGATCTGACGTAAAGCCACCAATTCATCCGTGGTATACATCGTCCCTAACTCTGTCGGTTGGCTGATATATACCATCTTTGGTTGAACGATATGTTCAAATTGCGGATCATGGATGCACGTATCGACATATTGGCGTACTTCACTTGGATCCAATTTTCCATTATGTGCCGCTAATGCCAGCACCTTATGTCCGGTATATTCCACCGCACCGGTTTCATGGGTATGGATATGACCACTTTCACAGCTGATGACCCCCTGATAGGAATGCAATAAACTATTGATCACGATCATATTGGTTTGGGTACCGCCAACCAGATAATGGACGGCGATTTGTTCACCTGCCTGTTGTTTCAAGACTTCCGTGGCTTTTTGACAATAGGGGTCTAGACCATAGCCACTGGTGGCTTCCAGATTGGTTTTGACCAATGCTTCCATGACTTTGGGTTCAAAGCCCTGGGTATAATCACATTCAAAATGCAGCATATTGAATCCCTCCCATTTATAACGCAATTCCTTGTATCGGATCGCTTGCATGTGCATACCTAAACTTTACGCCGGAATGAACCGTTTCACCAGGCTCATGCGGCATAATTATTGAAATCATCCGCATTCTCATCCATCAAATCATCACTGACCATCGATTCATCATCATCCTCTATCGGCGCATGGTCTTTGATATATTCCGCAACAGCGATGGCTTTATCACGCCGTTTGTAGCTGGGATCGATATGGATCAACTGATTCAAAATGGTTTTAAGCAGCTTGCGCCGTTTGGATTTGGATTGAGCGGCCTCATATGCCTCACGCATTCGAAAAACATACGGTAAATCGACATATTTGTAGGATTCCCGACTGGATGTCATGATGGCATAAATATTAGCGATTTCGTTTTTGAGCTGCGGTATGTCGCGCAATGCGTCGAATACTTTTGTTGAGAAAAAATCGATGAGGGCAACATCGCGCGCATACAATAACGCATCCCCGTTCCACGTCTCGTCTTCCGCTTTAAAATGTGCATTTACATACTCATTTTTGATCTGCCGTATCACTTTAGGCATGGTAATCGCCAAATAAATCAGATCGACCGGTGAAAAATACGATTGATACAACACGTTTTCTTCGGGAATGGTTGGATCATCATAGTCCTCGGCGTTGATCCCATTGGGAATCGTGGAGATGCTATCACCGCTAAAGAAATTATTCGTCAATTCCTCGCTTAAATTCGTAAGAAAAAAACGCTGGACCAAATATTCGTGAAAATCAAAATTCGTATTGAACAGATCGATATATTGCGAAATCGTCATTAAAAAATCGCAAAGTTCTATTCGATCTGCATCCAATTCCATCTGGGATAAATCATTCGTCAAAAAGATCTGCATACATTAGCTCCTATTCTTTCGCCATACCATTTGATCCACCACATGCGTATAGGATTGGATCAACTTGACGACTTTGGTAGATACGTTTTCTTCGCTATAATCCGGGACCGGAATACCGAAGTCGTGATTTTGATTCATGCCCACAGCGGTATCGACCGCTTGCAACAAGGAGTCGGTATCGATACCGGCTAATATGAAATCTGCTTTGTCCAAAGCTTCCGGGCGCTCGGTGGAAGTGCGGATGCATACTGCAGCGATCGGATGACCAATGGACGTGAAATAACTGCTTTCTTCTGGCAGTGTGCCACTGTCGGAGACCACGGCATAGGCATGCATTTGAAGGTGGTTGTAATCATGGAATCCCAAGGGTTCATGCGCAATGACACGACCATCGAGTTTGAATCCGGTGGATTCCAGTCGTTTTTTGCTTCGTGGATGACAGGAATACAGGATGGGCATGTCATATTTTTGGGCCATGGCATTGATGGCCGTAAACAAGGAGAAGAAATTGGCATCGGTATCGATGTTTTCTTCCCGATGGGCACTTAAAAGGATGTAGTGGCCATGCTGCAGATTCAGACGTTCGAGGATGTCGCTGGCATTGATTTTATCCAAATTGGCATGTAATACTTCAGCCATCGGACTTCCGGTCACATACACACGTTCCTTTGGCAAACCGCATTCGTGCAAGTATTTGCGGGCATGTTCACTGTACGCAAGATTCACATCGGAAATGATATCGACGATGCGTCGATTGGTTTCTTCCGGTAAACATTCATCTTTGCAACGGTTTCCGGCTTCCATATGAAAAATGGGAATATGCAACCGTTTGGCGGATATGGCCGAAAGACAGGAGTTGGTATCACCAAGGATCAATAATGCATCCGGTTTGATCGAGACCATTAGTTTATAAGATGCACTGATGATATTGCCGATGGTTGAACCAAGATCATCCCCAACAGCTTCCAGATAAACATCCGGATCATCCAGAGAAAGATCTTTGAAAAATACACCATTGAGACTGTAATCATAGTTTTGACCAGTATGCGCCAGGATGCAGTCAAAATAGTGTCGGCATTTTTTGATGACTTCACTCAACCGAATGATCTCCGGACGGGTGCCGACGATGATCAGCAATTTCAGTTTGCCGTTATGTTGGAATGCAACATTGGAATAATCAAGATTCATATATGATCTCCTTTAGGAATGGATCGGATGAAAGAAAGTATCGGGGTGGTTAGGATCAAAACATTCATTGGCCCACATCAGGGTGATCAGATCATCCGTCGATGAGGTATTGATGATGTTATGACTGTAACCCGGCAACATATGGACGGCTTGTAAATGGGAACCGTCCACATGGAATTCATGAACGGGATAGCGATCACCGTTTTCATCCACACCGACTTGTTGCTGTTGGATCACGGCAGACCCAGATACGACCATGAAGAATTCCCATTTGGAATGATGCCAATGATTGCCTTTGGTCTGACCAGGTTTACTGATATTGATGGAAAACTGACCATGATCACTGGTTTTCAATACTTCGGTAAACGAACCGCGGGAATCGGAATTGGTTTTTAAATCAATGATGACCTTATCATCCGGTAAATAAGACAGATATGTGGAATAAAGACATTTGATGAAGGAATGATCAGGCAATGGTGGAACCATTAATGTCGTGGATTGGGCTTTGATCAGTTCCAGATCTTCAACGATTTCTCTTAAAGTCACCGCATAATGGCGTTGGACTGTACAATAACGACCATCACCGGTGAATACGGGAGTGGTTTGATCAAAGTCACACCGAGTGGGTCGACCATTGAGACATTGGAGCAATTCTTCAATGACATCATCGATGTAGACCATATCCAAAGTCGTGGATGGATCATTGACAGTTATGGGCAGATCATGGGCCATGTTGTAGCAGAATGTGGCCACGACCGAGTTATAGTTTGGTTTGCACCACTTACCAAATAAATTGGCAAAACGATACACATAAACGGGTACATCATGGTCTTGACCATATTCAAACAACAGCTCTTCTCCGGCTTTTTTACTTTTACCGTATTCACTGGAAGCGTAACGAGCGATCAATGATGCCTGGATGCTGCTGGATAGCATGATGGGTGCTTTGTTGTTATATTGGATCAAAAGATTCAGTAAATCACTGGTCAAACCATAGTTACCTTTCATGAATTCATCATTATCTTTTGGTCGGTTGACACCCGCCAAATGAAAGATGAAATCACAGTCTTTACAGGCTTTTTTTAAATCATCATCGGTATTGGTTCGATCATATCCGACAATGGTCAGATCACTTGGATCACTCAAACCATCGATTAAATGGACTTTATCATACCCATATTTGATATTTTTCAATGATTCGACCAGATTCTTACCGACAAAACCATTACTTCCGGTTACCAGTATCTTCATGGTCTAACCCTGTTTCTTCCAGCAAGCCAATGCTTCTTTGACATAATCAGTGGTCATGATCTTCTCAACTGTACCTTTGACATCCAAACGATGGGTATTGTGGGAGGTATAGGCGTTGTTGGCCATGGTCTTGACCATGCCTTTGACAAAGAATTGATCATAGTTGAGATCTCGTCCATCCGGAAGGACTCTGAAGTAATTGCCCATATCCACGCTGCGTACACATTCTTCATTGGTCATCAACGTTTCATATAATTTTTCACCATGACGTGTCCCAATGATATGGGTTCCGGTATCACCGAATAACGATTGAACGGCTTTGGCTAGATCACCGATAGTGGATGCATCGGATTTTTGAACGAACAGATCTCCTGGTTCGCCATGGGTGAAAGCGAACATGACTAAATCCACCGCTTCATCCAAATTCATCAAAAAGCGGGTCATGTTCGGATCGGTGATGGTGATAGGATTGCCGGCTTTGATCTGATCAATGAATAAAGGAATGACTGAACCACGGCTGCACATGACATTGCCATATCGGGTACAGCAGATAGTGGTTTTACCAGCAGCGACTCGGGCATTGGCATAAATGACTTTTTCCATCATTGCTTTGGAAATGCCCATGGCATTGATGGGATAAGCGGCTTTATCCGTGGATAAACAAACTACCTTTTTGACACCAGCCGCTACCGCAGCATGCAATACATTATCGGTTCCGATGATATTGGTCTTGACCGCTTCCATCGGGAAAAATTCACAACTGGGTACTTGTTTGAGTGCAGCGGCATGGAATATATAATCCACGCCTTGGACCGCATCTTCAACGGAACGCATATTGCGTACATCACCGATATAAAATTTCACTTTGGAAGCAAGAGCGGGATGCTTGGCCTGTAAATCGTGGCGCATGTCGTCCTGCTTTTTTTCATCGCGGGAAAAGATTCGGATCTCTTTTAAATTAGAATCAAGAAAATGTTTGAGTACGGTTGAACCAAACGAGCCGGTCCCGCCGGTGATCATCAAGGTTTTGCCTTCGAATACGTCTAAATTGATCATTGCGTCTAATAACCTCTTTTCGCTTTTCTATTATCCCTTAAAAACATGGATTTTCATAGCGGGGATTCCATGGTCGAACCATGGATGAATTGTCAAGTATTGAACAGAGGTTACCCACCCAAGATTTATGAAAATTCACCATCCCACCCATCATTTGCAATTTGTTTCAAATTATTTTCATGGTTTGACCATTTACGATGATGCCATTCATAGAAAAGGAGTGGTTCAACCATGCGATACCGAAAATACACCCACATCGAACGTCTTGGTCGTGATGAAGTCGACGGCATTCTCAATGGTACCGTCTACATCAGTCCAAAAATCGATGGCACCAACAGTGTCCTTTATCTAGATGACCAAGGCAATTTAGCCGCCGGATCACGGAAACGAGTATTGACATTGATCGATGACAACGCCGGCTTTGCCGCCCACGCACAACACGAAGATGGCGTCAAAGCATATCTTG
>CALVCY010000071.1 GCA_944326175.1 uncultured Erysipelotrichaceae bacterium | reverse complement strand
TGATATCCTCCATCTAATCTGAATGAGTTAAAAATTATTAACCTTTTCTATTCTAGCACAAAGCCATTCTGTGAACCATTCGAAATCGTACGCAGGCTTTTGAGGTTAAACCGATAAACATAAATCTGGCTATCTTTGAAAAATTGAGGGGAAGTTTAAAGGCACGTTGAAAACTTAAATTTTTCATAGACATTTATAAAAGTTTTGATAAGATATTAAGCGTTCTCAGTATGTAGCTCAGCTTGGTAGAGCGCTCGGTTCGGGTCCGAGAGATCGCAGGTTCAAATCCTGTCATACTGACCAATTCGATATCTTAACACGTACATACGTGTTGTATAAACGCCTTTAAAAAAGGCGTTTTTTTGCATTTCAGTGTTTAACGGTTGCATAGGTGTTGCACACAAATTTTTTCCCGACTTTTTTCCCTATTTTCCCCAGTTTTATTACAGGATATGATCACTATAAAAAGCGGGACATTACGCCCACCAAATTAGGTCTCGATTAATTGGTAAATCCAATACTTTCTTATGCATTCTGATGTTTATCAATTAGAAGTCATAATAGTTGCGATAAAAACACGATATTTCACAAACAAAAACAAACTCCCCTTCGATTGAAGGAGAGCAAAACAAAAGATAACGACGGTGGGTCGGCAAAACTCCCACATCTCATCAGGATCGACTCCCTACACTTGACACTTACGTGCGTGATAACCTCCGACTTTCTATCCTCGTCATTATCCAAAAGCACATCGGCTTAGTGGTGCATCATCACTACCAGTACTATAACAAAATTCATTATGGCAATATGACTAAAACGATACAAAAATTTTCTTAATTTTTCTATATTGAAAAAGTACGATAAATTCAACGATTTGAGCAATGTTCAAATTCTGTCATTGTCCCGTTTTTTCTATATTGAAGTCATCATAAATTTCATTTAACCCCCAATTAGTCTCAGGTGGTATTTGGTTCAACCAAGTAAATCAATCTGCTTTATCAAATAATTGATGTTTGACAGCTACACTGATTTCATCCAGCACATCCGGATTGGCGATCAAAAAGGTTTTGGCAGCATCTTTACCTTGACCGATTTTTTCACCTTTATAGTTGTACCAGGCTCCGCTTTTGTTGATGATATTCAAATCAGTTGCCAAATTAAGTACTTCAGCAACATGGGAAATGCCTTGACCATACATGATTTCGATGCTGGCCACCTTAAACGGCGGTGCAACTTTATTTTTTACGACCTTGATATTGCATTTGTTACCAATAATGGCCGTACCATCTTTAATCGATTCACTTTTTCGAATATCCAGTCGTACGGACGCATAAAATTTTAAAGCCCTGCCTCCTGGTGTGGTTTCCGGATTGCCAAACAGTACCCCAACCTTTTCGCGTAATTGATTGATGAAAATCGCCGTGCAATTGTTTTGATTCATCGCACCGGATAATTTGCGCATCGCTTTGGACATCAGTCGAGCCTGAAGACCTACCTGATTGTCACTCATCTCACCATCCAGTTCTGCTTGCGGTACCAATGCAGCAACCGAATCGATAACGATCAAATCAATGGCACCACTGCGGACCAACACTTCACAAATTTCAAGTGCCTGTTCTCCATTATCTGGTTGTGCCAGTAACAATTCATCCGTGTTGACACCAAGGTTTTTTGCGTAAACCGGATCGATGGCATGCTCAGCATCGATAAAAGCACACCGTCCGTCTTTGGCTTGACATTGAGCGATGGCATGTAAAGCAAGTGTGGTCTTACCACTGGACTCGGGGCCGAAAATCTCAATGATCCTTCCTTTGGGATAACCGCCGATCCCCAATGCATAATCCAACGCCAACGAGCCACTAGGAATTGCATCCACATCCACCGCTGCACGATCACCCAGTTTCATGATGGCACCTTTGCCATAGTCTTTTTCGATTTTTGACAGCGCCGCTTCCAAACGCTGTTGTCGTTCATTCATCTCATCCATAATTGATCCCTCCGCTTTCTTAAGAGACAGAAGGTGATGCTTTTGCCAAAAATTAGATTATTTAGACTCAAAAATATATTCCTTCATCTGTTGGAAGTAATTGTAACCACTGGCCAGGGAGACCAAGGTGGTGAACCATACCATAAAAACATCCACAGGAAGACCATACAATTCAAAGGGAAGATTTCCGATCATCAATAAAATAATGGTCACGATCTGCAAAACCGTTTTCAATTTTCCCAAAGACCCTGCAGCAACGACGATCCCGTTTTGGGATGCCATCATTCGACAACCATCAACGATCAAGTCCCGTGCAATCATCAAACAGATCGCAACGACCGGGACCTGACGGTCGGAAAGTAACAACAGAAACATCACATCGATAAGCATCTTATCCGCAATGGGATCAGCAAATTTGCCGAATGTAGTGATCAATTTATGTTTTCGGGCTATATAGCCATCCAAAAAATCAGTAAACGATGCGATGCAAAACAATGCGAGCACGATCAGATCTTTAATAGATAAAGTAACGATCCCGATATCAAAACTGATCAGTCTTATTCCAAATTGGGCATAGGGAAATATATAGACCAATATGATCAACGGCACCATGAGAATGCGTAAAACAGTTAGTCGATTGGGAAGATTCATAAATAGCCTCCATATGGTTCAACCATAGATATGTGCATTATACAATAAAAAAAGATCCTTTAAGTCAGGATCTGGTTACTTACAAACAACACTGGACAACTTAGGGGGATTGCCCATTCAGGTCATACGGTACTTGACCCGTTTGTTTGTGCTTAGTACTTTAACACACATTTGTTAAATGGTTGTAAAAAAATTGATAAATAAAACACAAGGCTTGATTGCAATACTCAACGCAAGGGTTCTGTTGCAGAAAGGATTGCAATCCAACCAAAAAATTCAAAAGTTGACAAAAAGATTCGCTTTCTTGTGCAATCATGCTATACTTCTTCCCGCATCAATAAGCAGCATATGGTGTCGGTTTGATGCGCGTTTGCACAACATTGTCTTCTCTAGTAGCTAACTGCTTATAGCCAACGAGTTCATGCAAACCCCACATATCGGTAAACCATACGCGTTATTGTGTCAGCCACAATAAGGAGGAAGAAAGATGGCACGTTATACCGGTCCGGTTTGGAAAGTTTCCCGTCGTTTGAGCTTTTCCGTTTTAGAAACCGGCAAGGAATTCGCGAAAGACAGCCAGGGCAGAGACCGCCGCAATTACATTCCTGGTCAGCATGGCTTCGCACAGAAAAACAGACGACCCAAGATGAGCAACTACGGTCTGCAGTTGCGTGAAAAGCAAAGAATCCGCAATACATACGGACTCAATGAAAAACAGTTCAGAAACCTGTTCGAGCGCGCAAAACGCATGAGCGGCGTTATCGGTGAAAACTTCTTGAATCTGTTGGAATCCCGTTTGGATAACCTGGTTTATCGCATGGGATTTGCGTTGACCCGTCGTCAGGCCCGTCAGTTGGTCAACCATGGTCATGTCCTGGTCAACGGCAAGAAAGTGGATATCCCGTCTTACCGTTGCAAGCCCGGTGATACTGTTGAATTGCGTGAAAAGAGCAAACAGTTGCAGATTGTCAAAGATGCACTGGAAGCTTCCGTGGGTACGGTCGCATTTGTTAATGTGGACAAAGAAACCCGCAAAGGTACATACACCCGTCTGCCAGAGCGTAGCGAGTTGAACCGCGATTTCAACGAATTATTAGTCGTCGAATTCTATAACCGTTAATCTATCGATTGATGCGTAAACAAAAGCTTTCCACAAAGTTGGAAAGCTTTTTGTTATGGTCGTATCATAAAAAAAAGCATGAAGCTAACGCTTCATGTGGTTTTGAATGATGATTTCAATGGATCTTGCAGCGATATCGACATCCTGATTGCAGATGACGTAATCATACAATCCGCTGGATTCCATTTCTTCCTTGGCTTTCGCCAGACGTTTTTCAATGACCGTATCGCTTTCGCTGCCGCGATTTCGGATCCGGTTAGCCAACTCTTCCATACTGGGAGGAGTGATAAAGATCGATAACGCATCCGCACAACGGCTCATCACTTGTTTCGCACCTTGGACATCGATTTCCAATAAAACGTTAGTACCTTGATTGCGCATGGTTTCAACCATATTTGCCGGTGTGCCGTAGTAATGATCGACAAATTGAGCATATTCGAGTAATTCATGATTTTCGATTGCTTGTTTGAAACGCTGTTGAGTGACGAAGTAATAATTCACACCATCCACTTCCCCTTCCCGTGGTTGTCGGGTCGTCATGGAAATGGAGTAAGCCAGACGATTGGCCGGATTGGATAAAATCTGTTTGAGTACGGTCCCTTTGCCGACTCCGCTGGGGCCGCTAACAACGATCAGCAATCCTTTTTTCATCCGTTTTCCCCTCTCTTTTGGATGGGTGTAGTATAGCAAACCTGATTTGCATTTGAAAGAAATTTTTCTATAATCTTAAGGCATGGCAATGGATGGCATTCTGATTTATAAAGTGGTGGAACAACTCAACGATCTGGTACCCGCCAAAGTTCAAAAAATCACGCAAATCTCAGATTACGAGATGGTTTTTACCATGCGAAACACCACAAGAGGACGCTTCGAGTTATTTATCAGTGCTCATCCCAAAACCAATCATGTTTCCTTGATCGAACACAAAATCGAGGGATTGGATGAGCCCAAAGGATTTGTGATGCTGGCCCGCAAACATCTAGAACAAAGCGTATTGGTTCGCATCGAACAGACATGTTATGATCGTTGGTTTGCAATGGTATTTCAAACATACAATACGCTTGGTGATCCTGTGGAAAAACGATTGGTCATCGAATTGATGGGAAAATACGCGAATATCATTTTGGTCAATGAAAATGGAACGATCTTGGATGCCGTCAAACGCATTCCACCATTCCAGAACCAGATGCGTACCATCCAGCCTGGGGCAAAATTCCTACCAACACCGCTTCAAAGCGGGCGCAAAGATCCGTTTGAAACAAAGCAAATCGACCAGGAAAACACTTTGACCAGCCAGTTTTATGGTTTTGGAAAAGACCTGGCCAGTGAAGTCGAATATCGCATGAAAAATGGTGCATCCTTTGATTCGATCATGGATGAAATCAAACAAAGCCATTCACTTTACATCTGCACCGACGCACCGATCCCGCTGCATTACCATTGCATCGCGTTGAATCATCGTCATGCATCCATGCGTGAAATGGATTTGTTTTCTGGATTGAATTTCATTTTTTCGCAAAGTGAAGCGATCGAACGTTTGAAGTTAGTCACATCGGATGTCACTAAATGCGTCAAATCGAATCTGAAACATTTGCAAGGTAAATTACCAAAACTACAACAGGCATTGGATGAAGCCTTGGATTGTGATCAATATCGCCTTTATGGCGATTTGATCTATACCTGCCCCAGACAAGCGAATGGTTATGACCATATCATGGCTCATGATTATACCCTTGACCATGACGTAAAGATTCCATTGGATCCGCGCTATGATTCCTATGGTAACGCCAAACGATATTATCAAAAATATACCAAACAGAAAAAAGGCATCGCCCATATCCAAAAACAGATCGAGCTAACGAGCAAAGAACGAGACTATTTTGCAACGCTCAATGAACAACTCGAATATATGGACGTTTTGGCCGCGACGCAGATCCGTCAACAACTGCAGGATAAGGGTTATCTAAAAAAAGACAAGATCAAAGCCGGCAAGAAGAAAAAGAAAGACATCGGGATCAGCGTGAACAAGATCGATGTGGATGGGACCATCATCTACTATGGTAAAAACCACCTCCAGAACGAACAAGTCACCTTCAATACCAACGCGCGCAAAGGCATGTGGTTCCATGTTTTGAATTCCAGTGGTGCGCATGTATTACTGACCGATCAGATCGATGATGAACGCTATATCCGTCTGTGTGCCCAAATCGCAGCATTATTTTCCAAATATCGCTACTCATCATCGGTCCCTGTTCAATACTGTCCGGTCAACAAAGTACGTAAAATGCCAAAAGGTCAACCCGGTCAAGTATTGTTGGACCATTACAAAACCATTTATATCGATCCCGATCCAGCCTTATTGGATCAATATGGGTTATAAACATCAAACGGACCATCATCAACGATGGTCCATTTGTTTATCCAAAAAATAAGCATGGTTTCATTCATTGCGACTCAAAGCTTGATTGACCAGCATCTTTCGTTCATCTTTTTTCAAACGACGGTATTCACCTGGCTTTAACGGTTTCAAACCAACATGTCCGAATTCCACTCGGCATAAACGCGTGACATTCAAACCAAAATGAGCGATCATGCGACGGATCTGTCGATTTTTTCCTTCGTATAATGTGATTTTCAACTTCATCAGCGGTTTGTCTGGTTTGACCACGTCCACACTGACTTTACATGGTGCCGTTTTTCCATCTTCCAGTTCGATCCCTTTTCTTAACTGGTCCAGATCATCATTGCTGAGCAATCCATCAATGGTCACTTCATAGACTTTGCCGATATGATATTTCGGATGGATCATCATCTGTGTGAATTCCCCGTCATTGCTGACAAAGATCAATCCGCTGGAGTCATAATCCAACCGACCGACCGGATAAAGGCGTTGCGGCACATCCTTGAAAAAATCGGCAATACAGGTCCTTCCCTTTTCATCGGAAACGGTGGCAATGACATTGCGAGGCTTGTAAAAGACGTAGGTCACTTTTTCTTCTTTATTCGCATAGCGGACCCCATCCACTTCAATGATATCGTTGCCGTTGACTTTACTGCCCAGTTCGCTGATGGTCACACCATTGACTTTGACCCGTCCTGACTTGATCATTTCTTCCGCCTTGCGACGGGAAGCGATCCCGTATTGGGCCATGACTTTCTGTAATCGTTCCATTGACTCTCCTTTTTTTGACACCACTCAATGGTGGTTTTTGTTACCCCAGTAATTGCTACCGGCAGTGGTGAAATCATCGATGATATCGATATCCACCCTGCCGTTTGGATCGATGGAAGCCAGGATGCTAGCCCGTTTGTGTCCATCGATGACGATATAACGTGTGGTTCCATAGCCGTTATCCATGGTTTTCACGCGTATCGGAAAGGTCTGTCCCTGTCGTTTCAGGGATCTAGTCAGTTGTGGATGATCCAAATCAAGCTTGAAGATCAGATCGCGGATACAAACCCGATCAGTGCGCATGCGATTTCCTCCGTCTTCTTTTGCGTTTATTGATATTGACCATGACAAAGATGATCCATATCGCCAAAAGCAATACCAACAAGCCAAAGAATGCTAAACGCATCATGGTCGTCGCCATATCAGTAAATGGTGCATCATCATTCGTCGTGGTAATGACGTCGATAGGATCTTCTCCGGTTAAGGATTGCGTCGTGGGTTTAGAAAGGATCAGCAGTGTTCCGGTATGATCACTCAGCACAGATAGGGTGGTCGAACCAATCGATAATGGCAATTGATAGACGCCATCATCATCGATCAATAGCGCCACAAATGCATTATCCGCGATATCGTTGTGTTTGATGGTCAATACCAAGGGTGCATTGAGCATGATGGGTTGATCATTATGCTTTACAGATAAATCATAGACCGAAGCAATCGTATAACCATCGTCTATAAAATGCGTGATGGCCGATCGGGTTTGATAGTTTGGACCCAGTTCGTTTTGCTCCAATTGTACCGTCAATACATTTTCGAACCATCCATCTGCTTTGACCGTATTGAGATCGATCGCCATGGATAAATTCGAAATCCCAGATAGATCATCGCCTTGCAGATGGTAAGTAAATCCACAGTCATGAATGATCGGTAACATGATGGTATCCAATGCACGATATTGTGCCATGGTCAATATCGGCACTTCATTGGCATTATCCAATATGGTTTTGAATGCCTTGATCTGATCCAAGGTGGCTGAACCATATTCGATCGTGGCATTGATCGTATCCTGGATATAGCGATAGATATCATCCAATTGAGAGGAAACTTCCACGGTAAATGAGGTGGTCTGACCACCGTAGTTTACCGTGATGCGTTGGATCCCATTGATATCGGAGCGATATCCCTCGATCATATCCATGGTCAAATCCACCGTTTCACTGGAACCATCCAGATATTGGAGTTCTACTTTCCCATTGGTACAGTCGAAACGTTCATTGGTCTCATAAATGGTTTTTGGCAAGGATACCATGGTCAAATCCACCGTATCCGCATAGATAGCCCGATAGGTCAAGGTCGAACCATCATCATCGACCAATTCGTACCCCTTGAATTGACCCCCTTGTTTCGATGGGATCGCCAACGACGGATAACGAGAATCCATCATATAATGGATACTCGCACTGCCATCACTGTATATCCCACCATTGCCATCCAACACGACCTGGACCATAGCAGTGGTTGTATCTCGTTCACCTAAAAGGACATCCACCGCATCTTTAGGAATATAACCGACACCGACTTGATTTCCCCATGGATCCGTGGCTTCATGATCCAGGATGATCGAATAGTAATCCCCACTTTCACCATTGATCAGAACACTGTTCAATCGATCCGCCGCATAGGAATAGGCAATGGTTGGATCATCGATATAGATCAATACATCTACATCATCATTCGATGTGAACAAACCAATTTGATAACTGGTTTTCATATTCAATCCCATGGAGCGATCCATATCATACAGATACCCGGCTGCTTTTTCGCCCCAATACGGATCGGATGCATACGATACGTTCATCCCGCTTTCCTTATTGCCGAAAAAGCAGCCATGATATGTAAAATCATTAGGGTTGCAATAAGAATCGACGATATAGTTTTGACCATGGGATGCAATGGAATTGGAAATGGAAAGATAACGGGATGCATTGGCCTCCACGGCTGAATCATAGGCGGCATGACCGAACAAATTATTCCGAGTATAGGCCAGATGGCTTCGACCAAGACCACTTTCATTCAAACTCAACGCAGCCATCATCAATCCATTGACTCCATAGCGATATTGGTTGGTCAAAAACGCATTGGCACTGTCAAATAGCATGCTTTGTGTTAGATCATCAGCGATACTATCACGACCTAGATCATGATAGTTGGACATGGTTTCAACCATCCCATACTCACTAAAATACGTATTGAGTGTGGTTTCATCCACCTTTGCCAATGATCGATGGGATAAGTATTGATAGAAATTGTAATAAGGCTGATCCGCATTAATGGCATATTGATGCGTATTGGCGAATAGATCCGCAAACAATAAATGCAGATCATCATAGAAATAATGTCCATCCGGTGAATAATAATCTGTATTCTCTTGCAAAAAATCCAATGCATCATCCAACACGATCGTATTGGCATAGGTATCGATATAGTAACTACCCTTGATAAAATGGACCAATTGTGCATCCATGATGCGGTATTTACTGATGGTCGTATCCAAATAACGCAATGGTACCAATGTCGCATCATTAGCCGCAACCCAAACGGTATTGCCACTATAATGCATGGCATAATACGTCCCATTACTATTGGAATGGGAATAATAACCATCGATCCCATAACATGCATTGGTATAACCACTTTCATCCGTGCTCACATCGATCAAATCAATCGTGGTATTACAATCGGCAGCATTGAGAAATACCATCCCTTCATGCATGGCTAAGATTTTGCTTCCTTGAATGATCAGCCAGTCATCCTCTCCATTTTGATAATAATCATACGCATCTGCATAATCATCAAATACCGCTAAAGCGGTATTGGGATCCTCTTCATTGACGACTCGATATCCATCCAAAGATTGGATATCTGAAATATCCATGGTCAAACCATGGAATGAAGCCAGTAACATCCAACCAATAAACGATAAGAAAAGACACCATCGTTTCATGGTGTTCATTTTACCATGAAACGATGGTGTCGATATGGGTTTGTCAGTGATGAAGTAATGGTCTCAATTGAGCGATATAGTCCTGTTTTTGTGAAGTTGTCAAACCAAAAGCCGCTTCGAAGGCATAGATATTCATCTGGATGATGTCGGATAGACTCAATCCCATATCATCGATCAGATGGTCGTACTCATCCATCAACGTGATGTCCGATAAGGTCCGATTATCACAAGATACACTGACTTTGACCCCTTGTTGGTATAACGGTTTTAACGGATGATCGGAATAAGATGGTTGGTTTTTACAATGCACATTGCTGGTCGGACACATTTCCAATGTCGCATCATTGGTTTTGACCAGTTCCACGACGGATGGATCATGGATGCAATTGCCACCATGACCGATCCGTTTTGCTCCCATTTCGATGGCCTTACGCACATGATCCGCTCCTCCGGCTTCCCCAGCATGGATCGTGTAGGGGATATGCAACGATTTGGCTTTTTCAAAAAACGGACGATAATGATCCATGGCGACGGCTCCTTCGGCGCCAGCTAGATCAATGGCCACGACCCCTTTGCCAAGATAATGCTCTACAAGATCCAATGTGGTCCAATTGAGTGCATCATTGTTCTGAAGTGGGTCGATCATCATGCAACAAATGATACCGATTTGAATCGGTAACCCTTCCGCTTTAGCTTTTTCAACCCCTTCAAGTACAGCATCCAATGCATCCTGTTGGGATAATCCTTTTTGCAGATGATATTGAGGTGCAAAGCGCACTTCCGCATAAACGATGCCTTCATCACTGAGCCGTTTGATCAAATCATAGGTGCATTCAACGATGGCTTGGCGATGTTGCAATAATGCCAATGGCAGATCAAAGCAGGAAAGATAGGCTGAAAGATCGCGCACGTCGTGGGGAACGATCATGCGATGGGCAAAAGATGGATAGTCTTCATTGGGTTGGATCAGATCCAATTGTTTAGCTAGGGTATAAGCCAGTTTTGGATTGATGGAACCATCCAGATGCAGATGGAGTTCAGCTTTGGGAAAATGATAACGCATCATCATATTCGGTGGTCAAACCACCCTCTCCTTTGCATCATTTTATCATAGGGATCAAAAATGCATGGCGCTAACGATCGAAATCACCAATCTTTCAAAGACTTCACCCTTTTGTCTGGCTGTTTCGACCACATCATCTCCGGATAACGTTTCATCCTTGATGCCTGCCGCCATATTGGTGATCAAACTCATGGCCAATACCGGTAAGCCACAATGCGCGGCAGCGATGACTTCCGGCACTGTGCTCATACCGACCGCATCGCCACCAAGCAAACGGAAGGCGTTGATTTCAGCAGGTGTTTCATAACTGGGTCCCATAAAACCAACATAAACACCTTCCTTCAAATCGATATCCAATGCCTTGGCACAATCACGAGCGATCTGTTGAAAATCTTTATCATAGACATGACTCATGTCAAAGAAACGGGGACCGATGGTGTCATCATTGCGGCCACGAAGTGGGTTATTTCCCATCAAATTGATGTGATCCTTGATCAACATGAAATCTCCAACCGTAAAATCTAAATTGATCCCACCCGCAGCATTGGTCAACACCAATGCTTGCGTACCCAATGCTTTTAAAACCTGTACCGGCAAAGCGATCGTGGACATATCGTAGCCTTCATAGTAATGAAAGCGTCCCTGCATGGCCAATACTTTTTTGTTACCCAGTTTCCCAGCAACGAATCGTCCGGCATGACCGGGCGCAGTGGATACGGGGAAGTGGGGAACATCCGCATATGGGATATAGATCGGCTCATGGATTTTATCCGCCAGACCACCTAAACCGGAGCCTAATACAATGGCCAGATCCGGTGTGAATTGGATTTTGGAATGAATAAATTCGACAGCGTCTTGGATTTGGTTTTTACGATTCATGGGATACTCCTTCTGATATGATTAGTACCATCATACCATCGCCATTACAAAAACCACACCCTTGGGTGTGGTTATGTGTATTAATGCAGGGTATCAAACACATACTCGATCATGACGCTACTGGCGATCAACATCGAATCTTCATTGAGATCATAATATCCCTGATGATGTGGCAATTGGGTGTTAGCGCGCTCATCATGGGTACCGATGTACATGTAACAACCATCGATGCGTTGTAGATAGTCCGCCATATCATCAGCAGCCAATGATTTGGGACGGTCATGATGCACATGGTCTAAACCAACGATATCGATCGCATACGGTGTGATTCGATCACAATTTGATGAAGTATTGATCAATGGATCGGCATAACTTTCGATGCTTACAGATCCATGACATCCGTAATAAGATGCCATGGATTGGACCAAAGATATCAGTTTGTCCTGTACCATCTTTCGAGTGATTTGATCAAAGCAACGGATGGTTCCTTCAAACGATGCATGATCAGCTATGACATTGTAACTATTTCCACTGTTGAATGTACCGATCCCTAGCACCACACTATCCAATGGTGAAACCATTCTGGATACGATCGATTGCAAAGAAATGACCATATTGCAAGCGGCAGTCAATGCATCCTTCCCCTTTTCCGGATTGGCCACATGGGCGCTGGTCCCGACCACTTCCACCTTGAAATAATCACAGGATGCATTGTTTCCACCCGGTGTGATATACACTTCCCCAACGTGATACTCACTGGCACCATGATATGCCAGGATGAAATCTACATCATCCAGGCAATGATGTGCAATGAATTGACGCGCACCTTGTCCGTTTTCTTCACTTTGCTGGAAAAACAATTTAACCGTTCCGTTCAATGATGTCTGATGATCTTTAAGAATAAACGCCGTGGTCAACAATGCGGCGGTATGGGCGTCATGCCCGCAAGCATGCATGACGCCATCCACTTTACTGGCATAGCTACAATCTGCTTTGAGGTCTTGGATCGCTAACGCATCGATATCGGCCCGTAAAGCAATGGTTGGACCATTTCCATGATGAATGATCCCCAATACCCCGGTTTGACCGATCCGGTAATGGTCGATACCATGGGCATCCAATTGTACTTCGATCCAGGATGCGGTATGGTATTCATGAAGACTCAATTCCGGATGTGCATGCAGATAACGTCGGTTTTCAATGGTGCGATCCCGATACTTTTCAACCAATGGATGAATATGATAATCCATCATTTACTCCCATGCTGGCAAGAAAGCCCCGCCATATGCTTCTTCAAGTGTATCCGCCACTTCAGTGGTTTGATAAGCATCCACGATGGCTTGATAGATTGCATTATCTGCATCTTCACTGCGTACGACGATGCAATTGCGCAAGGAATCGACGTTATCGATCGTATTGATGTCTTCGATCAAAATACTGTCATTGATCGGATTCAATCCAGCCGTAACGGCATTGCCACCATTGATGATGGCTGCTGAACAATCGGGCAATAGATTCGCTAATGTGGCCGATTCGGCCGTGATGATTTCTATATCCACCGCATAATCGGTAATATCCATCACCGTTGGGGTATACCCAACAGATGGATCCACTGTGATCAAACCAGCAGCTTCCAATAACTTCAACGCTCTGCCACCGTTGGTGGTATCACTGGGAATCGCAATGATATCCCCATCACGGATTTCTTCGACACTGTTGATCTTATCGGTATTCGGAAACATGGCGAGTGGTGCCAGGATGGTATCGCCAATGGGGGTAATGTCATAGCCCAGTTTATTGATCTCATCTTCCAGATATGTATGCGTTTGGAACGCATTCATATCGATCGAGCCTTCATCAAGTGCACGATTGGGGGCAACGTATTCACTGAATTTGACCAATTCCACCTGAATATTTTGGTCTTTGAGCAATTCATTGACGGTATCCCATTGGGCATTGTATTCCCCAACGACACCCACGGTTACAGTGGTGACACCATCCTTATCACTGGTTTGACCACTGCCACAACCAACTAATGTCAATGAAAGTACGCAGAGTGCTAGTTTTGCTATCGTCTTGTTCATTTCTTATTCCTCCTTCAACGATCGAACTTGATTCAATGTGTAGTTTTCTTAACGATGATCCCACCGACACATTGAACGATGGAAACCAACAATAGGATCATAACCAATGAGACCCATAATGAATCCGTTTGGTAATTCTGATAACCATAGCGGATGGCAAAATCACCGAGACCCCCGGCACCGACCGCACCGGCCATGGCGGTCAAACCGATCAGATTGACCAATGTGATCATGGAAACACGTACGATAGAGGGAATGGATTCATGCAACATCACGTGGATGATGATCTGCGATGTGCTACAGCCCATGGCTTCACTGGCTTCGATCAGACCATGATCGACCTCACTCAATACCGATTCGATCTGTCGGGCATAAAAGGGTATGGTCCCAATGATCAGTGGAAAGATGGCACCGGTGACACCGATGGATGTGCCCATGATCAACCGAGTCACCGGGATCAAGATCATGATCAGGATCAAAAATGGGATGGAACGCAGGACATTGATGGTTTTATCCAAGATATTGAAGATCACTTTATTGGGATGTAACCCATCCGATTTCGTTATAGTCAAGACCACTCCGACGATCAATCCAAATAGGAATGAAATCACTGCACTGGCCAACACCATGACGATGGTATCAAACGTACACTCTAATAATTCCTCGATCATCCGTGGATTGGACATATGGGGAAACCATGTTTCGATCATGATTTGATCACCTCCACTTTCACATTGGCTTGACGGATCGTATCAATGGTTGAAACCATATCCTTTGGATCCCCTTTGACTTTGACGATCAATTGACCCAATGGTTTACCATCGATGACTTCCACTGTTCCAAATACGATATTGCAATCCACATTGTACATTCGACTGACTTTGGAAATCAGTGCTTGTGCTGCGCTGTCTGCAATATAGGTCAATTGGATCAATTGTTCATTTGCATCACACTGCAGCAATTCATATCCGGCATCGATCAAGGATGTGATCGATGCCATCTGGGTCGTCGAATCCACGAACTTTTTTGTTATCGTTGCTTTCGGTGCAGCAAAGATATCATAGACATTGCCTTGTTCCACGATGGATCCGTTTTCCATGATGGCCACTTTTTTAGCAATGGTTTTGATCACACTCATCTGATGGGTGATCAAAACGATGGTCAGACCAAGGGATGCATGCAATTTCTTCAATAACGCCAATATGCTTTCCGTCGTTTGTGGATCCAATGCCGAAGTGGCTTCATCACATAATAGAATGGTTGGATCATTGGCCAATGCCCGTGCAATGGCCACCCGTTGTTTCTGCCCACCACTCAATTGATTCGGGTAGTTTTTCGCTTTGTCCGTTAGTTCCACCAACGAAAGCAAATGATTCACTTTTTGTGTGATTTCAAATTTACTGAGCCCACTTTTACGCAATGGGAATGCCACATTTGCTTCGATCGTCAATGCTTGCATCAAATTGAAGTGTTGGAAGATCATTCCGATCTTTTGACGTTTTTTTCTTAATTCAACCGGACTTAATTGAGTTAGATCCACACCATCCACGATTACGGAACCCCGATCTGGTTTTTCTAATAAATTGATCATGCGGATCAACGTACTTTTCCCAGCTCCCGAGTAACCGATCAACCCGTAGATCGTTCCGGTTTCAATCGTTAATGACACATCATTGACTGCATGAACGCTTCCGTTTTTACTGGCAAATGTTTTCGATACATGATTCAGTTCGATCATCCGTTGCCTCCTTTTCTATTGGATAAAAATAAAAAACCTTTCGACTGATATCGAAAGGACGAATATATCGTGTTACCACCTTTGCTTTCAAAACCGCATCACTGTCGGTTTCCTCACCGAGTACCATCATACTCTTCCCGTGTAACGTTGGGACAACGTCAAAACCTAACGATTCAGTTTTGAAGCTCCAAGGCCATCTTCACATCGCTTTTGATCATTGTCTTGCACCGACCGACAACTCTCTGATGATCGACTTGCGATCCTACTATTCTCTTCACTGCTTCTGTCATTAGTATAGACATTGACCAAACGTTACGAAAAGAACGTTTTGAATTTGTTTATGAAACAATTTTCATGATCGAATTGAGCAACGGAAAAGGCGATGCTTCGCATCGCCTTTGATTACTGAATTAGTCGATTTGACGGAAGAATGTCGGGATGTTGGAATCATCCTCATCTTCTTTTTCATCCACCGCCGCATTGCTCGCTTCGAAGGAAACATGATTACTCAAAGTATCGGTTTCTTCGACGACCTCGGGTGTATCGAATCCTGTCGCGATGATGGTCACGATGATCGCATCGCCCAATTTGTCATTGACGGCCACACCATAGATGATATCGATTTCGGTTCCAGCAGCTTCACGAATGTACTCGATCACTTCACTGGAGTCATACAGTGTCATGCCCGAACCACCAGTCACGTTAACGATCGCATTATGGGCACCACGCACATCCCCTTCCAAAAGCGGCGAAGAAATGGCACGCGCTGCAGCTTCCGTGGCTTTGTTTTCACCTTCGGCCATACCGATACCGATCAAGGCTTCACCCTGATTTTCCATGATGCTCTTGACATCCGCAAAATCCAGGTTGATTAATGCCGGAACAGCAATCAAATCCGTAATGGTCTGAACGGATTGACGCAGGATATTATCGGCTTCCTGGAAAGATTGTTCAAACGGAATATGACCGATCACTTCCAGCAGACGATCATTGCTGATCACGATCAATGAATCGATATATTCACGCAATTCCTTTAACCCAGTTTCGGCATTGTTTTTACGTCTGCGCCCTTCAAAAGTAAATGGTTTGGTCACGATGGCAACGGTCAATGCACCCAATTCCTTAGCAATTTTGGCGAACACAGGAATCGCACCGGTTCCGGTACCACCACCTAAACCACAGGTCAAGAAAATCATATCGCTGCCTTCCATGGCTTTGCGTACTTCTTCTTCGCTCTCCAATGCAGCTTTACGACCGTTTTCAGGATTTCCGCCGGCTCCTAATCCGTCTTTGCCAAGTACTAATTTATTACCGCATGGTGAAGCATCGAGTACTTGCATGTCGGTATTGCATACATAAAAATCCACGCCCTGAACACCTTCACGGACCATGCGGGCGACAGCATTGCATCCAGCACCACCGATGCCGAACACTTTGATCCGCGCAATTTGATTGTAGGTTAAATCAGCCATATGTTTGTCCTCTCTTGACTATTTCTTCCCCTGTAGAAGTGCATTTCTTAACTTATTGGTAATGGTCATTTCCTTGAATTCTTCGGAGCGGATATCGACCAGACGAGCAAAGGTATTCACATCAACACTGGTATCATTTCGTCCGTTGATTTCCAATAAATCTTTATAAGCATAGAACAATCCCGCGGCCGTTGTCAAACCTGGATTTCGAATTCCAAGTGTTTCGGGCGCATAGGTTTTGACCTCATTGTTCAAGGTATCCGATAAGACATCACTGATGCCTTGCAACTCAGCCATATCATTTGTAATGATGACCACGGCTTTACCGGCAGAAAGGATCGGATCGATCGATTTCTTGACCATCTGCAACCATTGCTGCAATGGGGTTTCGATGCATTCATAAATACCCTTTTCGCTAATAGTACGCGTCGTATCTCCATCTGCCCAGACATAGCAAGTTTGACTGCTACGCAATTCAGCATTGAGCCGCACATTGTATTTGACCAATCGGGTCGCGACTTTGAAACCCAAATGATAACGCTCATCCAATGCATTCACCATGGATTCCAATCCCAATGGCAATGTCATGAAATTGACCAATCGGCCATCCGAGAATAAAGACATACGAGTGGTATGGTATTGACCATCCAACAGGATGATGTATTTATCCATGGATTGTTCGAATAATGCGGCTTCTTTGCCGATGGCATAACCATCTAGGAAAATGGACATGACGGAAACACCGGCATTTTCGACACTGCTGACCAGATCATACATGAAGTTACGATCTGCAAAATATACATCCATCAAAATCGATAGATCATCTAACGTTTCATCGATTGGGCAGCGGCGGGTGGAAATACCATTGCAATAATATTTGACGCAACTGACCTGTACGATCTCACAGTTTTTAGGCACATTGACATGACGCATGGCGGCACTCATTGCCCGCCGGATATCGTGATAGGTCGCCTGTTTATTGACCGAATTGAGCGCCACTTTTTCCTTGATATGGGCGCGAGACACGTTGACACCGGGGATGGAAAGGATCACTTTTTTGACTGGGATCCCCATATTCTTTTCAATATTGGATAATGCCAACTTGATGGATTGGGTCACTGCGGATTTATCGCTGACTTGATCGGCTTGGATACCGTCGCAGTCCACGCGTTCAACTTTCAATATATTCAAACGGGTATTGTAAAATTCACCGACGATCAGACGGACTTCATGGTCGGCCACTTCCAGTCCGGCGTAAATCTGTTTACTCATGTTCACACCCTTTCATAATCTAGTTAAAAGATTATCACAAAGCACGGTAAAAGTATATCGATGAAACGGGTTTGTGCAAGCAAAAAAGCGGACATACCTTTGTAAAAATCATTTCCAAGCGGAGAAGTATCCGTGTAAAAATCGAAGAAAATCGGGAATGATGGTCAAAATTATCGGTTGCAATGGACGTTAAGTCATGATAAAGTAATCAAGCATTTGATGAAGGGAGGGTTTGTAAAGTGTCTAGAGTTTGTGCCATCACCGGCAAGAAAGCCTTAAGCGGCAATAGACGTTCACACTCATTACGTGCCACACGTCGCAAATGGAATGTGAATTTACAAAAAGCAACGATCATGGTGGACGGGAAACCCACCAAGGTTCGCATTTCTGCACGCGCACTGAGAACGTTGAAAGCACAAAGCGTTGCCAAAGCGTAAGCATCATAAATCAAAAACGCATCGGATCAAACCGATGCGTTTTTTATGGTCTTACCATATCAAAACTGTTCCAAAAAACCATCTAAAACATCCACCACGGAACCATAATTGATACTTCCGGGTGTAGTCAAGTTGCTGATATTGAGATGGATACCATCCATCACGGCATAGAATGCATACAATAAGGTTGCGATCAAAACACAACCGATAATGGTCATCACCATGATCCGAATATAATAATGGTTGATTTTCAAATCATCCACGACCACGATCATCGTACTGCTTAACCATAATAATACCAACGGGATCAATACCCAGATCGAGGTCAGTTTAAACACCGAGAATATCAGTGTCAACACACCACATAACCCCAGTGCCAATGATGGGACCAAGCTGTGGGCAATCACGGTGGTCAATGAAAATTTACGTTTGCCGATAAACAGTGCCAACTGGAAGACCACATAATGAGCGATCAATAAAATGAGTCCACAAATGATCGGTACATACCAAGCCATTTTCAGATCAATGGCATACACACCAAAGCTGGACATGGTAATAAATTGATTCAGTGTCAGCAATGTCTTGATCAGGGTGGTACCGATCAACGCAAAGAACAAGGTCATCATCACCCATTCCAATAAGACCAACCATAAACAGCTCACCAAATCGATGTGTTGTTCCACTGTCGGAGATTTAATCAACTGAATAAAGGATACGCCACCTTTTTTCATACTGTGCAAAACTTTGGACCCACCATCGGCCATGACCGCACCGGCTTGAGAGAGCGCTTTTTCAGCATTTTCCTTAATTTGATCCGCCACTTGGGCACCGATCATTTCATGATCCGGCGTGGGGGATTGGTTCGATCCATCGGATTGTTGATTTTTGTTTTTTTCATTGTCGATATCATTTTCAACAATTGGATCCGTGGCACTTGGTTCAACTGAAGATCCAGAAAGCGGATCGCTCAATGGTTCTTCCACACTCCCACTATCGGAATTATCCGTCTCACAGTTTGGACAGATGTTATCTGCTTTTTCAAATACACGCCCACATTGTTTGCATTTCATATTCATCAGCCCTCTTCTTCTTTATCGAAATCGTAGTTGATCAATGGATTTTCATTGATACGGATCACTAATAGTTTACCGTAATGGATATGGATTGTGGCAGGATTTTGATCGATCCATTGATTGGAGATGCATAAAGGATCGTCGGATCGCAAGAGATAATGGTCCAAGGGATACAATGCATCCGTAATGCTGATGCAACTGGGTTGCATCGCAAACAAGGAAAACCGCTCATAGCCATCCCGTGGTAAAACCACATCATGTTGGACCACTCGCATATCTCCGTTATCCATCAGGTAGCGTACTTGATCACCATATTTGCTCAGCAATAAGATATTGGCATAGGAATGATCGATCCGTTTACCGATGGCACCATAGACATCGATTTTTTGATAACCCTGGTCGAAACCATAGGATAATGCAGCATCCAGATCCGTGATATCCTTTTTGACATTCAATTTGACCATGGGGATATGGTGGGATCGAACCATGGAATATTCATGATCTTCCATACTGTCAAAATCACCAATGGCTCCGATCAAGTAAGGATGATCCAATACAAGCAATACCCCGGCATCCACAGCCAAGATATCATTGGTGATGGTTCTTACTATTGACCGATTGGCCAATGGTGTGACCAATGTCAATTTAGTGTTGTCCATGCATCAGTGCCGCTACATTGGCAGCGATATCTCCTTTAAAAACAGAAGATCCAGCAACAGCCATGGTCATACCATGTTCCATCAATGGTTGGACCAACGAAGCATTGATCCCTCCATCCACTTCAACTTCCACTTTCAAATCATGTTGGACCATATACGATTTCAACTCATCCATCCGCTCAAATGTCTGCGGCATGAATGCCTGTCCTCCAAAACCTGGCTGTACACTCATCAACAAGACCATTTCCACCCGATCCAAATACTTGAACAAAGCATCCACCACAGTGGTGGGCCGGATCACGATCCCCGCTTTTAAACCACGCTGATGGATCATATCAATGCATCGAATGATCTTTTGTTGACTAAACTGGTAACTTTCTAAATGAAAACTGATCCAATCTGCTCCTGCATTGGCAAACGGTTCAATAAACATCATGGGATCATCCACCATCAAATGCACATCCAACTCTCCGTTGAACCGTTTGCGAAACCCTTTCAAAAGATCGGGACCAAACGTGAGATTGGGAACGAAATGACCATCCATCACATCAAAATGAAGCATCGTGATCCCACAACTTTCCAATATATCCAATTGTTGGTTCATCTCACTGTAATCCATGGATAAAACACTGGGCAATAACTTCATGCGGATCTCCTTTACTCTGGATAGTAGTACAGGGTGATATGGTTGCCTGCACTTTGCGTATATGTTTCACCAGCAGAAGGATCCATGGCCACCACCACCCATGGGATCGGGCCGCCTTCTTCTCCGCCATCGGCGGAATAGGTGGCAGGATCCAATGGTTGGTTCACCGTGGTCAGACCCATCTCTTTCAGATGATTCTCTGCATCTCCTAAACTCCAATTGATCAGATTGGGAACAACAATGGAAAGGGACGCCCGATAATAGATCACCAATTCATTGTCAGTATCTGGGTCAAATTGGGTTCCCGGATCGATCAATTCCTGTCGGATCACACTGCCCGGTTCCACACTATCATTTTCTTCTTGCACATATGAAACAAACAAATGGGGATATTGGCTGGCCCATTCATCCACACTGGTGATGCTTGATCCAGTAAAGTCGGGCATGGTGACACCGATGCCGCTACTGACCACCACCTGCACATGACTTCCCGGATCCAAGATCGTATCGGCAGCTGGGGTGATGGAAATAATATTTCCCTTGGCTACATCATCGGTCAATTGATACGTAATGTCCGCATTATCCAAAACCAATTGTTGTTGTTCCAACAGGGTCCGTGCTTCCGACACGTTCATGCCTTCCACATGTGGAACCGTGGCCATTTGGGGTTCTGGTTCAACCAGGCCACTTCCCACAAACCAAGCGATTCCACAAATGATTCCCACTAAACCAATACATCCGATGATCCAACCATATAATTTCTTTTTTCGCCTTTTAGCCTTTTTGGGGATCTTGCGATTACGTGAGGTATCAAAGCTGCCCTTGAATTGCTTATCCCCCAAATCACGTAACAGCTGCTCATCATTTTCATTGGTCAACCGCGCAAATTTGACCGGTGGTTCTTTCACCGATTGACATTTACAAAGCGCATCATACATCTGCTTGCAATCCGAGTATCGTTGATGCTTGTTTTTCGCCGTTGCCAACAGCACGATATTTTCCAGCGCTTGCGGGATATCTGGATTGAAATCACGCACCCGTGGCATCGGCTCTTTGATATGTTTGAGACAAATATGCACGGGTGTATCGTCTTTAAATGGCACATCTCCCACTAGCATTTCATAAATGACGATGCCCATCGCATAAATATCGCTTTGTGCACTCGCCGCTTCCCCTTTGGCTAATTCCGGTGCCAGATAATGGACCGATCCCATCACAGAATCGGTTTGGGTCAATTGCAGACTGTCTTTGGTCAAAGCGATCCCAAAATCCATGACTTTGACGGTCCCGTCATCTTTGATGATGATATTTTGACTTTTGATATCCCGATGGATGATCCCCTTGGCATGTGCGGCCGCAATGGCCAAGGCCATCTGTTTGGCGATATCCACGGTTTCCGAAACATCCAAAGCGCCACGAAGACGCAATAATTCCTTCAACGTATGGCCCTTGACATATTCCATGACCATATACGGGTGTTTGTTGTATGTACCGATATCGTAGATTTCCACGATATTGGGATGTGACAGATCCGCGACGGCTTTTGCTTCCCGTTCAAACCGTAAAACATTGACTGGATCATTTTGAAGATCTCCACGCATCAATTTGATGGCGACTTGGCGATTCAATACGGTATCCAATGCCAGCACGACATCCGCCATACCGCCTTGTCCGATGGATTTGATCACTTCATACCGATTGGCTATCATTTCACTGTTGGCTACCATTGGATGCTCCTTTCTCTTTTTCGATCAATATGATCGTCACATTATCGTAACCGCCGGCTTTTAAGGCCAGTGCCAAAAGACGGCGCAATTTGAATTGAGTGGATTCTTGATCGCCTTTAAGGACGTCTTCGATGGCCGTTTGTGGCACATAGCCGTATAAGCCGTCGGAACAAATCAGAAATGTGGATATGGGATCGTTGATCGCTTCCATGTCCATGCGCACATTGCTCCACACCCCAAGCGCATTGGTGATCACATTCTTGCGCGGATGATTCGCAGCCTGCTGTAAAGTCAATTGACCGGCTCGTACCATATCCATCACCCATGTATGATCATTGGTCAAACAACCGAAGGTATCATCTTCATAGAGACCATAAACACGGGAATCCCCGATATTAAGGACGAATGTGCCCACACTACCGATGAATACACCGGTCAATGTGGTCCCCATCCCTTTATAAATGGCATATTTTTGGGCTTTGTTATAAATCTGGAAATTGGCACGGGAGACATGGTAACGTACAAATGTCATGGCGCTGGCCAAATCATCGAATTTCGGGGATTTGCTGAATGCATCTCCAATATAATCAGTGGCCATCGTACTGGCCACGTCCCCGGCTTTGCCTCCACCGATGCCATCGGCCACGATGGCCAATACATCGCCATATGCATTGGCAGCGATGATATAGGAATCTTGATTGGCTTTACGGACAAGCCCCTTGTCCGTGACACCGTAACACTTCATCGCAACACCCCTTCGTTCTTCGCTCGAAGTTGGCCGCATGCCGCATCGATATCATCCCCGTGACGTGCACGCAATGTAGCTTTGACTCCATGCTTCATCAACACATCATAAAACCGTAAAGCGACACCCATATCCACACCTTTGAATCCGTTTTCATCAACAGCGTTATAAGGGATCAGATTCACGTAGGCACATAAACCTTTGACCAATTTTGCTAAAGCGATGGCATGTTCATCGGTGTCATTGACGTGACGCAACAGGATATATTCAAAGGTGATCTTGCGATTGTTTTTAGATGCATAATATCCCAATGCATCCATCAAATCCTCCAATGGATAGGCATGATTGATCGGCATCAGGGTATCGCGTAAGGCATTGGTGGGTGCATGCAAAGAGATGGCCAGATTGTATTGATGTTGTTCATCGGCAAACTGACGGATCTTAGGAACGATTCCACAGGTGGATATGGTGATATGACGGGCGCCGATTTCCAATCCTTTGGGGTGGTTGACGATAGCACAGAAATCCATCACGTTATCGTAGTTGTCAAAAGGTTCACCGGTGCCCATGATAACGATGTTTTTCACCCGTTCGTCAAAGGGTTCCAGTTCTTTGGCCACATATAAAACCTGCTGGACCATTTCACCGGCGCTCAGATTTCGTTGCTTTTTCAATAAGCCGGATGCACAAAATTGACAACCCATATTGCAGCCGACTTGACTGGAAATACAGACAGAATAACCGAAGTGATAATGCATACGCACGCATTCGACTTTGGCATCATCAAAAGCGAATAGGTATTTGACGGTTCCATCCTTACTTTGCTGTCGTTCGACCAGTTGTAAGGTGGTCGTACCATAGTTGTCGTTTAATAGGGATTTTTGGGCTTTCGACATATCCGACATCAAATCGAAGTCTGTGATTTTTTTACGATATAGCCAATTAAATAACTGATCGGCTTTGAATGACGAAAACCCCCAGGCATTGAATTGATCTTTCATTGCTTGGTGGGTTAGATCATAGATACTCTTTTTTGACATAGATTCATTATATTATGTCCACGGTGGTTTTTAAAAGTTATCCGGTGGTCAAAACTGCGTAGTAAAAAGCATCGGTATCGGTTGGATCCGGGAATATGGTGGTTTCGACCAGTAGATGATAGTTTGGATGACGATCAAGAAAGAAACGGATCTGCTTCTCGTTTTCCTTTTTATTGAGGGTACAAGTGGAATACACCAATCGGCCCTGTGGTTTCAACCAGGGTGCAACATGCTCGAGCATTTCCGATTGCAATTGTTGCAGTTCATCCAGTGTAGTACTTTGCAATGTAAAGCGCATTTCCGGCCTGCGGGAAAGCACACCTAACCCTGAACAGGGTGCATCCAATAAGATCCGATCGAATGTATGATCCGCATACTGTTGATCCAACAGGGAACCACACACACAAGTGGTATTGGTAATACCCAGTCGAGTCAGGGTCTGTTTTAACAATTCCACACGATGCGGATGATATTCCACCGCCGTGATGGA
This sequence comes from uncultured Erysipelotrichaceae bacterium, assembly GCA_944326175.1. Next base: position 27,409 of record CALVCY010000071.1, on the reverse strand, counting down.
ACCGCTATCCTGCATCAGCATGGCCATTTGACTGGTTTTGCTGCCTGGAGCAGCACACCCATCCAATACGATCATATCCTGCTTTAGATCCATGGCATTGACGATGGCCATGCTGTTTTTATCCTGGATCACACATTGGCCAAGATGATAATACGCACTGTCCATGATATTGCCATCATAGGTAAAACAAAGATCATTGAGTGGTTTGACCAAGGGATCACGGACAGATGATGGATCGATTTTCAATGTATTCCAACGTAAAAAGACTTTCGCTTCATTAAGGGTATTGCTTGCAAGTTCAATGGCTTTCTCTTTCCCATACTGGCTAGACCATAATTGCAATAACCATTTGGGTAAACTGGTTTCGATCATTGCCCGATCCAAGGGATCACTCGGCAATGGCGGCATTGTTTGTAATTTGGATACGTTGCGCAATGTGGCATTGATGAAACCTCGATAAGCCGGCTTGGCTAGCTTGACGGTTTCATCGATGGCCACATAGGGTTTGACATCCATGTACTTGAGCTGATAAACGCCCATCACCAATAAGATCTCTTCTTTTTTACGGGCAGGTTTGTGTAAATAGGGTTTGAACCAATGCACGCATAGATCGTAATGACGCAATATGCCATAAACCATGGCACTACCAAAATGCCGAGTAGCAGCATCATAGGTATTCAATGCTTTACGCATCGCCAGATTGGCATATTGATGATCGATCAATACATTGATCAATAATTGATAAACAGTTTCACGAATATTCATAAGATTTAATCATTGGGCATGGTATTGGGATCGATGGAAATGGTGATGCCACTTTTGATCCGTTGTGGTAATTCAGTGAACCAACGGTTCAACCAATCCTGTAAACTGGTCAAATCAGTGGTTCGAACGATCAAACGATACGTTTGATCGCTTTGGGATTCACTTGGGCCGATCACATGACCATCCAATGGTTTGGTTTGAATGCATTGTTGCAATGCATTCAAACCATAACGTATCGCTATTTTGATCAGAGCGATCGCACTGTAGGGTGGTAAGACCATCTGCTTTCGATACGATAATTCATAACGGGTATATCCCTGAACATCCAGGTTTTGTAGATATTCATTCAACGGATGCGCTGGATGATCCAACTGGATGATACGATTAGGATCATCGTGTGGTAAGACCACATTATAAACCGCATCCATCACTTGTGCCATGGCCCATTCATCATTGCGAAATTGTCGATAGGAAAGTGCACTGTCTCCATGCAACATGATCAAACCGTCAGCATGGACAATGATTTGACCAAGCAGACGATGGGTCGTGATCAATATTGCATAAGAGGATTGTTCATATCGATCGATAACACGCAATGGATCCAGGCTATCATTGGTCAAATCATAAATGGGGAATTCAGGATAACGTTTGGATAACTGTTCTTTCAACGCAAGTACACCCGGCTTACGATAGACCCATTGCTGATGACGACATTTGCTGCAACGCTGACGTTGGATGGTTTTACCACAATTTGCACAGTAATAAACATTCGGCCGATCTGTCGAGTGCAACAAATGATTACAGGATGGACAAACCAGAAGTTGATGGCAATGCCCGCACTGTACCTGGTAATACCATCCTTTCCGACTCGTGGAGATCACCAAATGTTTTTTGGTGGAAACCATCTGATCCAAAAGATTCAGTGTAAACGGTGCGAATTCATGATCGATACATTGGTTTTTCGTATCGATGAATCCAACTTCCACATCCCTCACTTTCTCGATCACATGGATCTTATGTTGATCTATATCTTCTTGTAACGACAAAGGCGGGATCAAGGTCTGCAAGATCACAGTGGTTTGATGCAGTGATCGTATGGTGTGAACCACCTCATCCACATGGATACGGGGATCATTATCCTGCAGGTATGCCCCATCATGGGCCTGCAGGATAATGATCCGGGATGCGTCAGGTTTGACTAATAATAATGATTTGGTTCCAACCGTGATCGTGGTTTGACCATGAGTAAAACGATAATAACTGTTCCGTTTGATCGGATCAGACAAACCCGGATCATACAGATCCACCACATCGATCTGTGACTGAAGCCAACGATGGATCAATTGAGCAGATAATAATGATGGAACAATAATCACAACCGATTCGTTGGTTTGAATGGATCGATACAACCAATCCAATAACGGTCCATGGATAAAATCCGAAAGATTCATCTTATAAAGGATTGAGTTGGAATCTAGGGGAATATCCTTGGATTGAACCGGATGTTTAAACGATGGTTGGACCACTTGTGGCAATGAATAGGATTTGACCAACACACCTTTTTTGATCAATGTATTGATCCGATTCGATGAATAATGGTCAATGAGTTGATGATAATCATCACAATGATGATGGTTCAACCATTCAATGATCTCTGTTTGTGCCACATTGAGTTTGGTTTGATTTAGGATCGTATGATCGATATTGATCTTAGGGACCAATAACGATCGATATGGTTGTTCCACTCTTAAAAATGATGGGATCATTTGTACCAAGATCTTTCCTAACGAACAAAACCCTTGGTAAGCCATGGTCAACGCAAGCTGATACTGGATCTCACTTAAAAAAGAATAGGCATTGATCAAACCATCGATCGGTTTTAAAGTATTTTCCGTGTTTTCTTCCATCGATGTACTGGAAATCACGATCCCATAGGTCATGGTCTTACCAAAGGAAACCGAAACCAACATACCAAAATCCAACTGGAACTCACTGGTGTAATCATAGGGTCGATTCAAAGCATAGGGAACATTGGCGATCACGACTTCATTGCGATACATGACTCAACTCCTGTTTGATATAGGTTTTATCGTCCTTGGTCAAACCATAACTGTCTCGGCATTTAGAAATCGTCATTTTGACAATGGTCGATGAAAAGGGATGATCTTTCATATAAGCAATGGTCTTGACCTTATCCTGTACCATCATGATCTGCAAACACCATGCCACCATCATTTGGACATAATAATCATCACACTTGACTTCCGTTAATATCGAATACAGATCAAGATCGATATATTTGGATGCCACCAATGCGATATTGAGATAGGAACGCACCCGAAAGGGTGCGTTCCCTTTCAAATCATTTTGATGATCTTGGAAATAACATGGTTCAAACCATTTATATCCTTTATAGATACTATCGGTATACACCCATGAATCGATATGATCGTTCAAAATATCATAATGGTGATACCATAAACTTTTTTCACGCTTTTTACAGAACAGGATCAACCCAAAGAGCATCACATCTTCATACGTGGTAAAATCATAATCATCCAGGATGGTCAAATCATCCCCATATTTTTTGGCCAATGCTCTAAGCTTCGGTATCCGTACCCCATTGATCGGATAGTGTGTCATCGCGATTTTCTGATGGAATTTTGCATAGTCAACATCCACCTGTTGCATATATTCATTCTTCATTAACTGTTGCAATGCATTCATAACACCATTATACATGCTCAACTTTATGATTTTGGAAAGGTGTGATTTTCAATGAACCGGATTCAAAAACTGTTGATCGGCATCATCATTGTTGCTCTAATCGGAACCTCTCTGATTATTATGACAATTACCAACTATTTCCCGCCTAACACTCCAACAATTAGTAACACGACCGTTTCGGATTGTAAGGACTCATCAAATCAGACTTCTGTATTTATTCAAAAACAATTAGATTTGACTCCCAAAAAATCAACGAGTCGGTTCCAACCACTCCCTTATATATTTGCCAATAATTTTTATAACGAAGCCCAGATGGATCAGCTTTATGGCATTGTTGATCCATCACAACAAACCTTTAGGTTTTCGATGCAATTCTCCAACGATGTTTACGACCAGTCATTCTTAGTGATTGATATCTACGTTCAAGGAAATATCAGTACTTCATGGATTAAATTGAGTAGAATTTTAAATGTTGTTATCTACGAATCATACGTCACAAATAATTCTCTACTTAAATTTGACGGGAATATTAGTGCTTCTATCTCTGAAGAATCTAATTTAAATTTAATAATTGACGGTTCTTTATATGAAAATAGTAATCAACCGTGTGACTCTTTTAATATTGAAAATGGGTCAATGACGAATTTTTATCGCACATATAACGATACTGAAGGGTTTGTAAAACGAATCATTTATAACATTTCTTTAAGTGAAACAGACTTTGAGAGTGGCAATTATGCAGATATTGATCTATAACCCTAAATTTCTACATTCTATAGTCGCATAAATATAGGATTTTAAATTCGTATTCATCATAATAAAACATTGACACATTTAATCGCTCAAATGAATTAGCAGTCTGCGTCTGCTTTCCCATTCCACTTATCCAGTGTAATACAATGTACGCTATGCGATGCAATTCTACCTAATTCCACCTATTGCTCTTGACAAATCATGGCAATAACCTAAAATAATGATGTAAGCGCTTACGATTATAAAGGAGGAATGAAGTGATGAAAAACAAAATCAGTTTACTTCTAGCAACTTTGCTCGTTCTTCTTTTTCCATCTAAAGGACAAGCTTATGAAGCGAGCATCAACAACACGGCTGATACAGTAGAACGATTCAGTACTACTGTTATGCGTAGAGGTGCCATAATTCAAGTTAACACTTCAGTTAGCGTTAAATGTGGCAACGCTAATTACAGTTTTCCTGTTACAGGCCAATATGAAAGAAATGGTGGAGCTGCATACAATATTAGCATCCACGTCGGAAAAAACACTCAGTTCAACATAACTCCTGATTATTGGGTGTTTCCAGAAGGTGACAGGGTTCGCTTAGAAGTCACCATTTACTGTGGTGGAGCCACCTCTGGAACAGGATCTTTCATTCTGTAATCCGAAAAGAATGGAATCTTGTGATTCCATTCTTTTTATTTATATATATTCACAATACTTCTCTATTTCTCTCTTAAATTCACTTTTTTATGCTTTTTATCCTTAAACGCTTCATTCGTCATCCATTTACAACACTATTGATGATTGTCCTGATTTTCATTGTTTTTTTTGCGCAACAATCATCACTTTTGTTGTATTTTTTCCAAACCGACCAATTAAATACCCTCAACATCAAGATGCCGGCCATCTCTGTCATTTATGGAAACGCATTTTACACCAATGGACACAGTGCCTCCCTGACAGATTATCAATCCTTGGTTTCATCCATCGAGACAACACTCAATGATATTGAATCCATTCATGGTTTAACTTCTATTAGTTACGAGAAGGTATACAATTCACACTACATCATTCCCTGTCAAATTGATGCTGACGGTTTACTCAATTGCGTAAGAAACTTCAGCGAACGCTATACGCAGGAAGAAATCGAAAACCTAATTCATGATACGACCACGTTTGTTGGTTTGAATGATCCCTGTCACGTGAGCAATACATGTCCGATCGGAAGTGATCAACTTACCCTACCACTTTATGGTATAACCAATGAATCCTTTCAGATGCTCGCTTATACCGATATGCGCATTTCACAAGGTCGTTCGTTAACGCAACAGGAAATCGACAACGGAACTTTAGTATGTCTTATTCCAGAAAGAATCAATCAATATCATACGGATACTCAAATCATTGAGCCCATTGAAATTGGTCAAACCATTCCATTATCCGTGATTCAAAACGAAACAACGTTAACTACACTAGAATTGACCGTTATCGGTAAATATACACCTGCACAGGATTATCTTGGATATGTGGATCAAAACAATGGCACCATGTATGCCAGCAGTGCATTGCCACAAAATGCCATCATTGTGTCAGATCAAGTGGCGATGCAAGTGATGCAGCCTTTGATGGAGGATCCATCCCTGCTCAATATATATCACTTTGGTCAGCCAGCAGATCAATTTGTTCATGGCAATTTGTTTACACTGACGCATCCAATTCTTGAATGGGACAGCATCCAATCGATGAATGAAGGAATTCCAATCATCCAACAACATTTGGATCAGATCAATTCGCTGGACCCAACTGATTATGTTTATTTCGTCGATTCAACCAATGACTATATTGAGCCATTGATCTCACAATATGAAAATGGTCAAACCATTTTTCTGATTTTGACCATCATCTTTGAAATATTGGGTACTTTGATTTTGATTTTATTGATCTACAGTGATGCCATCAATGATCGTCACACTGTAACGATCTATCGATCTCTTGGTCAAACCAAGCATAAGCTGATTCGACAGAAAACGATATTATGGATGAGCATCATCATTATCGTATTGATACCTGCCATAATCTTTTCTCCATTGATTTGCCAGTGGATTATCGATCAGTTTTACCGAATCGATCCCTTAGTATTGCCAACCATTTTGCGTACTGGTATCGGTCACTTTATTGACTTAAATGATCTAATCACCATCACCCAAGCTGATTTCACCCCGAACTTGACAACGATCGCTCTGTTCTTTGGAGCAACATTTATTTTATGCACAGGTTTTATCTTTGTGATTCAACGGCATATGATCGGTTCGTCCGAAATGAATGAAAGGAGTAAATCATGGAATTAACCATTGAAAACGTTAGCTTCAGTTATAACGATGGTTCAACCATCCGAACCATCTTTTCATCCATTTCGTATTCCTTCATTCCTGGACGCTTCTATATCATCTCCGGTGAAAGTGGATCTGGCAAAACGACCTTGCTTTCCTTACTGGCCGGCTTCGAGCAACCACAAAGCGGCAAGATTTGCTATAACGGCAAAGATATTGCATCGATATCGACCGCTTATCGCCGTCGCATCATGGGGTTCGTCTTTCAAAACTACAACCTGATCCCCTATCTTAACGGCATTGAAAACATCCAGGTCGTTTTTGATATCAGCGCGAAGAACGCAACAACCGATCAAATCCTGGATCTTTTAAAATCCGTCGATATCGATCCAACTGTGGCCAAACAACGCGTGACCCGTTGCAGCGGTGGTGAGCAGCAACGCATCGCGATTGCCCGGGCTATCGCACGCAATCCACGCATCCTTCTAGCGGATGAGCCAACCGGAAACCTGGATTTTGAGAACAGCCAAAAAATCATCCGTATCTTTGAACGATTGGCCCATCAACAACATAAATGCGTCATTATGGTCAGCCATGATCCAACCATCATCCAGCGTGGCGATATCGAACTTCGACTGGATAAAGCCAATGAAGGATTCAAAATATATGAACACCATTAGCCATGCCATCCGATACGTTGTTCGTCATGGCAAGCAATCGATCGTGCTGTTGATACTGTTTATCTGCATGCATCAGATGATTCATACTTATCTGTGGATGGCCAATGCGATCGATGCATATCAAAGTGCTTATATCGAATCTCAAGAATATTGGATCGAAATGGACGGACCATTGCTTTCGTATCAAAATGATTATCAATCCAGTGTTTATTCATGGAAAGAGTTTACGACCGTGGTTGAAACCATTGATCAAATCGCATCGGATCCATTGGTCAAAACCAGTGATATCGCATTTCGTATCAATACGTACTCTTCAACATTGGTTTCACCAAATACTGTTGAAAATCAAGACCATCCTATTGTGACGTATGGTTTTTCATCTTTTGATGAGATCTCATTGGTTGACGGAGCAATGGATTTATCCAGTTTAAAGGATGATCAAGCCATCGTTCCAAAAGACTGGTACATCCAAAACGAAGACGAAACACAACGGCCGATCCAAATCGGTGATACATTTACTCTACAATACGATGGTTTGACCATGGAAGAAGGCTTAACTCATGCAATGTCTTCTAGTTTGGTCAATCCATCGTTAATCGTAATTGCATTAAGCGATGCACAAACCGATTCCATATATGTCGATAACGACTGGATCAAATCGTACGCCAACACCTATTTTCAGTTTTATGACATGATTGAAACACGGATGGCGGAACCATTGGTCGTCTGTATCGACCATCCTCTCTTTTATGCAAACGACATTGTTGCATTGCAACAATTGCAAAATAAGATCCATATCGCATGTGCTCAGTTAAACCAATCCCAACATCTTAATTCCCAAACTGGTTATCATTATGATTCGACCATCGTACAGGCCAAAGCACTCACATTATCTTTACAATCCAATTTTCGACTGATCCGGGTCGCCTGTCTGATCCTATTTGCCGTCAGCACCGTGATCTTCTATTTATATCTCAATATCACGATCAAACAACGTACATTTGAAATGGTCTTGCTGAAAAGTTTAGGTTGTAGCGATAAACAACTCTTAAAGCAACTGCTGTTAGAATTTATGGTGTTATTGGTTCCTGCGTTATGCATCAGTATTTCAACACATTGGTGCTTTGAATCACCCTTGCTCCTGCAATATCTTTTCCATAATCGTGACTCAATTTCCTTTACCATTGCCACAATAGACATCGTCAAGATTACGGGTATATCTGTACTTATTATTGTGGTCATCGTGATTTTCATTACGATTCGCATGGTGTTCAAGCTTCATGCGCAACCGATCCATACGTTGTTTTCAAATCATTCAAAGTAAAAACGCAGCATCATGCTGCGCTTTGATTTGATCTTATCATCCCACCGATCCACTCATATCCAGTTTCAGCAACTGGTTGAGTTCCACGGCATATTCCATTGGCAATTCCTTAGTGAATGGTTCAATGAATCCCATGATGATCATCTGTGTGGCTTGATCTCTGGTCAAACCACGGCTCATCAAATAATAGATCTGATCTTCACTGATCTTGGATACGGTGGCTTCATGTTCGATCGTACTGGTTTGATTGGTCGAAACATTGGTCGGGATGGTATCACTTCTGGATAGATCATCCAAGATCAACGTATCACACTCCACTTTACTTCTGGCATGATCCGCCTTTGGACCATGGCTGACATAGCCTCTGTAATTGGTCTCACCACCCAATCGGGCCACAGATTTTGAGATGATCGTGGATGTGGTATACGGTGCCAGATGGATCATCTTGGCACCGGCATCCTGCTTCTGCTTGCGGCTGGCCACGGCAATGGATACACAGTATCCATTGGCATGTTCGCCTTTTAAGATACAGGCTGGATATTTCATATTGATGGCACTGCCGATATTGCCATCGATCCATTCCATGGAACCATATGCATCCACACTGGCCCGTTTGGTCACCAAATTGACGATATTATCGCTCCAGTTTTGGATGGTGGAATAACGGCAACTGGCATGCTTGCCCACAAATATTTCCACCACGGCCGCATGCAGACTTTCCTTGGAATAGATCGGTGCGGTGCACCCTTCCACATAATGGACATGGGCATCGTCATCCACGATGATCAGGGTACGTTCGAATTGACCCATATTGGCGGAATTGATGCGGAAATAACTTTGCAATGGTTTTTCCAATGTCACCCCTTTGGGCACATAAATGAAGGAACCACCGCTCCACACTGCACCATTGAGTGCAGCGAACTTGTTATCGGTATAAGGAACTAAGGTGCCAAAGTATTTTTGGAACAATTCAGGATATTGCTTCAATGCGGAATCGGTATCCAGAAAAATCACGCCTTTTTCTTTTACTTCATCCAACATATTGTGATAGACAGCTTCCGAATCGTATTGGGTGGTCACACCCGCTAGAAAATCGCGTTCGGCTTGAGGGATGCCCAATGTATCGAAGGTATTTTTGATCTTTTCAGGAACATCGTCCCAATTGGCGCTTTCTTTATCGGCAGCACGATTGAAATACGTAAATCCATCAAAATCGATACCATCGAGTTTTGGACCAAAGGATGGTAATGGTCGAGCCATAAAATGATGCAGGGATTTCAATCGATAATCCAACATCCATTGGGGTTCATGTTTAAGGGATGAGATGGTTTTGACCACTTCATCATTCAATCCGATCCCTGTATTGAATACGGAAATATCCCCATCACTGAAACCATATTTATAATGGTCTGCACCATCATAGACATGCTGATTGTTACTCATCGATCTTTTCTCCTAACAATGCGGCTGCACCACGCCAGCCGATGGTGGCACAATGGATCCGATTGGCACTTTTACTGATATCTTTAAAGATCACCGCTTCCTGTAAAAGATCAGCATCAAAGGGTTTTTCATCCATCATATCCATATAATTATGGATGATGGTTTTCGCTTGGTCTTTGGTTTTACCTTTGATTAAATCTGTCAAAATGGATGTGGAAGCGGTAGAAATGGTACAACCCACACCATCAAACGTTACATCATCAATGGTGTCACCATCAAAATGCATATAGACGGTAATATCATCGATGCACGAATCGGATGCCATATGCTTGCTTTGGGTATTTTCCTTATCCAATGTTTTTTTATTATGGGGATTTTGATAATTGTCCATGATGATATCACGGGCAATGGCTTTATCATCGAATAATGACATAATTCCTCCTTAATATGGTCAAACCATAGCGGCTTCGATGCATTTTTGTAAAGTGATATCCTTCAATGCATCCACCAATCGATCGATATCGGCTTTGGTATTGTACAAATAGCAACTGGCACGTACCGTTTCACTGGTGCCGATGATCTCGACCAATATCTTGGCACAATGATTACCACTTCTTACAGCAATATTGTGTCGGTTGAGATACGACGCCACATCTTGGGCAAAGATGCCTTCCACATTGAACGTGATCAAACCACTTTCACTGGTGGCATTGTATAAATGCACATGGTTCAATGGTTTCAATCGTTTTACCGCATAGCGTTTCAATTGTTTTTCATGTTCAAAGATCTGATCCATGCCGATGGTTTGTAAAAATTCGATGGCGGCACCAAGGGACAATACCCCTTCCACGTTGGGCGTGCCGGCTTCGTACTTGAATGGTGCATGTTTCAATAAGATATTGCCACACAGATCGAATCGGGCATTGGATCCGCCGCCATAAAGTGGCGGATCATTGTTTTCCAATAAATCATATTTGCCATAAAGCACCCCACTGCCACCAGCGGCTCCGAGTTTATGGCCACTGAATGCCAGATAATCACAATCCAGCTCCGTTACATCCACTGGCATATGGGGAACAGCTTGGGCGGCATCGATGACGCTGATGGCACCATATTCATGGGCGATCTGGATCATTTGTTTTAATGGTTGGACCACACCCAATACGTTTGAAACATAGGCAATGGCAAAGATCTTGACTTTATCATGCATGGCTTTTTTGAAATCATCCATAAGGATGGATCCATCATTTTGCATGGGGATGTATTCGATTTTTGCACCTGTAGCTTGGCAGACTTTGAACCATGGAAGGATATTGGAAGCATGTTCGGCTTCGGTGGTCAAGATCACATCATCTTTTTTCAGATGGTTCAAACCATAGGAATACGCGATCCAGTTCAAACTCTGGCTTGCTCCACTGGTAAAGACGATCTCTTTGCTGCTTTTCGCATGGATGAAGTCTTTGACGATATCCCTGACATGGTCAAAATCATTACTGGCTTTGATGCTCAATCCATAATCTCCACGATGGACATTACTGGTCCCACGCAAGTAAAAATCATTGACCACTTGGATCATGTGGTCACTTTTAAACGCTGTGGCTGCATTATCCAAATAAACCAGATCTGGATGATTTTGGATCATGGGGAAATGGCTTCTTACTTCAGTTTCGTCAAACATGCATCGATCACCACCTTTTCGATTTTTTCACGCAATTGTGTTTTGAGTTCTTCATCCGGTATCAGTTCCAATACCGGTGTGATATAGCCTTTGGCTAACAATAAGGTAATGGATTCCATGGTCAAACCACGCGATTGAAGATAATACAGTTGTTTGGGACTCATGGCACCGATACTGGTGGAATGGGAAGCCACACAGTTGTAATTGTCAATATACAGTGATGGCACCATGGTGACATGGTCTTGATTCGCAAATGTCAATGCACGCAATGCTTGCGTGCATTGTGTATTATCGGCTTGCTTTTCAATGGTACCGATGGCTTCGATCTTGAAATCATTGGATGTATTGATCAAACCATAATGTTCCATGGTCGATACCGTGTTTCGACCATGATGGATGATCTCCATTTTCATGGTTTTTGAGGCATTACCAAGAAAGCAAGAACGGATATTGGTGGTCGCTCCATCGAAAAGTGTGATGCGATAATCCTGATCAATGGACTGATCCTTCATGGAAACCAATGCGATATCCAAGGATGCATTGGCTTCGATACGGGCATTGCAACGCAATGCCTTACAGTCATTCAAATCCAATACAAGTGTCGTATGGGTATTGGCGCGTACCAAAAGATCGATATCGCTGTTTCCATTTAATTGCCATATTTGCAATGGTTCGACCAAGTCGATATGGTTTTCACCACATATGGAAATGGGACTATACATTGCCATTGAACGCTCCTTTGGTTGCACAAGTACCCAATAATCCACTACTGGTTTTACTATTGCTTGCCGGATCGATACCATATTGACGATAGATCCAATCATACCCATCGGTATCGATCTTTTCGATCAAGGTTTCATCCCCACTTAAAATGATCGAACCATTGATCAATACATGGACATGAGTAGGATGCAGATAATCATAAAACCGTTTGTAATGGGATACCACCAGCATCCCCATCGGGGATGCCTGGTGAAGATCCAATATGGCATCCGCTACTAATTTCAATGCATCGACATCCAATCCACTATCCGTTTCATCCAACATAGCGATCGATGGTTTCAACAATTTCATCTGTACGATCTCATTGCGTTTCTTTTCCCCACCACTGAATCCCTGGTTCAAGAAACGATGCGCCAGATCTGGTTTCATTTTCATTTCGTGGATCGCATTTTCCATCAAGCGATAGAATTCAAACAAACGGATCGGTGATTCTCTTCGGGCATTGATGGCTTCTTTGAGAAAATCGGAATTGGTCACACCCGGGATCTCGATGGGATATTGCATGGCTAAAAAGATACCGGCTTTGCTACGTTGATCGACACTCATGGCTAGTACATCTTTTCCATCTAACGTGATCGTACCATGGGTCACGGTATAATCCGGATCCCCCATGATGGTGGACAATAAGGTCGATTTTCCATTGCCGTTTGGTCCCATCAAGGCATGGATCTCGCCACTGTTGACCGTTAAAGAAAGATCAGATAGGATCGGTTTATCATTGACGGATACACTTAAATCTTTGATTTCAAGCGTGCTCATAGTTACTCCTTATATTCATTGAATGCTTGATGATTATATCACCACACGCTTTTCAACCTTTAAATTACTCTCTTTTCGACTTGACCAAATGTTGATCTTGATGTGAATGATACGAATAATTTGGTGAAATCATCGGCAACATTGTACTTTTAAAGACCATTTGGTTATAATCTTTAACCGTAATTCTAAGGAGGAAAAGATGAAGGACATTCTTAAAAAATATGCCTTTGTATTCATTGCCGGTGCATTTTTTCTGGTCGTGATCATTGCCTACAGTGTCCATCTGGTGTCCAATCAGACACCGACCAAGACCGTGGATGGCAAGCAGATCGTCTACAGTATCGCCGGGATCGACAAAAGTGCGGATGAAGTGTATGACTACTACTATGATTCCATCGGTGAAAATGCTGTATTGAATGCATTCACCAATGCAGTGGTCGACGAATACAAAGATGCCGACAGCACCATGAAGGAAGAAGCGAAAGCCCAAGCCAACAATGTGATTCTCTACTATCAGCAGAATTATGGTTCCAATTATGAATCCACCATCGTCGATATCTTACGGGGTATGGGTTACGATGATCTGGATGATCTGGATGATTATTTCATCCGTATGGAAAAATACAACGATTTGATGGATGACTATCTATTGGCCAATCCAACCAGTGAAATGAGTGATTATCAAAGTAAACAAGGACGTACCGTCAGCCATATCTTGGTCAAGATGGATGATCCGGATAACCCAAGCGAAGAAGAAATGCAAAAGGTCAAGGATATCGAAAATGCACTCAATGATGGGCAAGACTTTGCTGTGGTAGCTGCCACTTATTCCGATGACTCCAGTGCAAGCAATGGTGGTTTCTTAGGCGCCATGAATACCGATACCGAATATGTGGAAGCATTCAAAGAAGCAGCGCTGGCTCTGAATAGTGGTGAAATGACCACCGATTGGGTCAAGACCGAATATGGATGGCATTTGATCAAGTGTGAGTCCACGGATATGGTCGATATCCTTGATGGTGGATTAAGAGACACGATTCTCAACAATGATGTCACCATCGGCTACAAGGCTTTATGGGCTGCAGCTGAAAATGAAGGTGTCAGCTTTGCCAATGATGAAATCAAAGAATTGATCGAAAATACATTCATTATTGAAGACACCACGGAAGATGATGGTCAAACCAGTGAAACTGATGGTGAAAGTGAATCTTCAAGTGAAAGTGAAACCGCGGAAAGTGAGGAAACAAGCGATGCTGAATAAGAAAACAACAATCGGCTTATGTGCATTGATCGCATTGTCCGCCGGATGTACCGCAAATCAAACCACCACGGTTTCCAATGCAAGCGAACCCTTCTTTACCGTTGGTGATACCACCATCAGCAAAGGTGACATCTATGAATATATGAAGTTGCAAAATCTGGACAGTGGAATCATTGCGATGGCGGAAACCGACCTTGTCAATCAATTGGTCCCCGTCACTGATGAAATGAATGCGACCGTGGATGAACGGGTGGCTGCCGATAAGGAACTGTATGGAGAAGAAACCTTCTTGACCATGATCAATTATTATGGTTTCGCGGATGAACAAGCCTATCGGGATGCCTATTTGACCAATATCCAGATCACCGAATTGACCAAACAGTATGTCGAAGATAACTGGGATGCGATGATCGAAAAGTATAACCCACGCAAAGCCGTGGTCCTATCATTTGTGGAAAACACATCGGATACGGAAAGCGAAAGTGAACAGACCACCGATGGCGATGAAGCCACCACCTCTCAAGCGCAACAGGATGCCCAGGCTGCTTATGAAGCATTGAGCAGCGGCGAAAAAGATCTACAAACCGTCATTGATGAATATGATCTGACCGCCGATGCTGAACCTCAAATTTATACGACGGAAGATACGTCGTTGACGAATCTAGTTCGTACGTATATCCAAACCAATCAACCGGGATATTCCACACCGGTCTATGATGATTCCAATGGTACCCCCACCTATTATGTGGTCTACCTAGCGGATATCGATCCCAATAACTTCAAGGATGAGGTTGTGGAAGAATTGGCGAGCAATAATGATATTGCTGAAGAAAGTGATCAGTACTATCTCAAATCCAATGGATTCTTTGTCTATGATCAGATGATATTGGATGCATTGCGCACCAATTACAACGATTATCTTACTGATGAACAGGCTTTAGCGAATGAAGTGGTTGAAACCACGAGTGCTCAATAGAACAACTAAGGGTATTGACAAATGGTCATACCCTTTTTTTAATGGTCGTATCAAGAAAGGATAACTCTATGTGCGTATTCTGCGAAATCATCAATGGGAATATTCCCACCAATAAAGTCTATGAAGATGATCTGACCATGGCTTTTTTGGATCTATCTCAAACCACCTACGGGCATACCCTGGTCGTACCAAAGAAACATGTGGATAATTTCTGGGATGCGGATCAAGACACTATTGATGCCGTGATGCATACCGTTAAAAAAGTGAGTGGTTTACTAAAAGATAAACTCCATTGCGAAGGCATGAACATTTTGACCAATGTCAATCCGGTTGCTGGACAAAGTGTGATGCATTTCCATGTTCATCTGATCCCTCGATATGGAAAAGATGATTCGATCAAGATTGAATTCAGCGAAAATAAAGTGGATGTTGATAAGTTGATACAAACATTAACCCATTGATGTTTGGACTAGCTATTAAACCAGAGTGCACGAACACTCTGGTTTTATTTTCAAATCCATGTAGCCATTTCTAGTAAAATAAATTTGATTTTCCGCGAATTCAAGTCAATCATCAAAGCGCTCTCGAACCTGATCCTATTCGGCGCAAACTGTACTAGGGTGAAACTCAGTTATCTAAAAATCAAACTACTCGATATCCTATTTATCGCTTCAATTGTTGGATTATCAGCTTTCGGATTGAATCAAATGGGATTAACGCTAAACGAAAAACTGACTCAAATCAATTATGCAGCCATCATCTTGATCCTATTCGTCGTGTTGTGCGCGGATATCTTTTGTTGTTTGCGATTAAGACAACGATCCATTTCCAAATACTTCAAAAATTAGATAGTCATACCACAACGAAAGTGGTATGACCATCTCTACTGGATTTCGATCAAATATTGCATCGAATAATCCGTATTTTCTTGAACACAATATTGATCCAACGTCTGCGGGCCATTCGATCCATTACCGACACCGCGCATGAATGCATCCAAGATCAATGTATTGGTTTCATCGGGGCTAAGTTCATACCAGTGCTTCGCATTAGCAATATCCAAAGGATCATTGGTTTGGTAGGTAAATCCCAATGGATTGTCCATGGTAATGGTAATAGTGGTCGAACCATCGGATAATGAAAGATGATCCACATCCAGTTTATGTTCACTGGTCTGTGGGGTGAGATAATTTTGCTGGTATTGACCAATGGTTTGGGTATACGTGCCATAGATGGCACTTTGACGCCGATCATTGTAATGATCATATTGACCATAGCCTTGATAGGTATAGGTATCATAAGCGGCATTGACATGCCATTGAGTTCCAACCATGGGCAATGGTCCATTTTTAGTGGCTTTACCGGTAGTGATGGTGGTATCCACCAATAAAGCAGATCCATTGAAGGTATAGGATGTATGCATCGTTATATCCAAGGTGGTATATGTAAAATCAAAGGATAGGGTGATCGAACCATCATCATGATGGTTTAGATCATACTTAACCGTATGGGGATAATCTTCTTGTTTTACTTCTATGTTCAAGAGTGGATCATTATCGATTGCAGCACGATACAACTGCAATGATCCACTGTCGGAAAAGATGGTTGAACCATTGACATCCATATTTGTCAAAACCCCTTTGGTCGTATCAAAAAAGAGTGTGGTTGAACCATCCGTATTACTCAAGCAAATGGTTCCATCTCCTTGTTCCACTTCCACATTCCCAGCCGATAATCCCAATTCGATCGACTCACGGGATACTTCCACCTGTTTAAAGGCGATCCATTCATCATTCGTTGCATCTTTTTTATAAATATATGCCTGGATGATCGTGGTAGAACCATTCGAATAAGGTTCGATCGTATACGAACACGACGTTCCAGCATCACAATTTAATTCAAACTGCTGGGTATGGATGGTCGTACCATCCTGGATCGTGATGATTTCCATGGTCAAACCATCCAATGAACGTGTCGGATAATGATTGGTCAAAGTAACAGTGGTTTCATCCATCTTTATTTCGATCGGACTATATACCGCTTTTAATTCCAACGCTTCACTTTGCAACGTGCGATCCGCTCCAACGATCCCGTTACCACAGAAATTTCCATCATTGAGCACTTGTCCCCAATCATTGCCATTGCCAAAATAACAGATTCCATCCCGACAGGTCGTGATCGATTGGTCTGCAAAATCCCAAACGAAACCACCGGCAATGTGATGATCTAAAATGGCCTCCATGTATTCCTTGAAATTGCCCAATCCATTGCCCATCGCATGGGCATATTCCTGCTGAACATAAGGAATATCATAGTCTGCATTCATTTTCACCATCTCGTCAATAGATAGATACTGACTGCTGGCGATATCGACCATGCTGGTTTGCCGTGTTTGTCCAACACGATTATCCCGCTCATACATGCGTAAGCGTGACGGATCTTTTTCCAGTACATGCTTTGCAATGACATAAAAACCATAATCATCATTCAATTCATATTCACTATAGGTACTTTCATTGCCGTACGACCAAATGATGATGGACGGATGATTGATGTCCCGTTCGATCATATTATCGATGCGTTGCACCATTTGATCGGTATACGCCGGATTATTGCCCGGGATACCCAGTTCCACAGCTCCCCCATGGCTTTCGATATTGGCTTCATCAATGAGCAACAATCCCAATTCATCGGCCACATCATACGTCAAAGGATCATTGGGATAATGGGAAAGACGGATGGCGTTGATATTCAAAGATTGGATCAATTGTAGATCTTGGATGATGGTTTCGTGAGTCAAAGCTTTGCCCCGATCGGGATCCATTTCATGGCGATTGATACCATTGAGTAAGGTGGCATGACCATTGATATAAATGGTCGAATCATCCCATGATAGTTCTCGAAATCCGATACGAATGACATTGTAAAGGGATTGATCATCTACTACTGTGATCAATCGATACAGATATGGATCATCGATATTCCATAAATGAATGGAAAGATCATCAAAGGATAAAGTGGTTTCAACCATGGAAGTATTGGCGGTATAAGTAGCCGATGCACTGGCGATGGTTTGACCATTGGCATCCACCAGATAAGCTTTCAATTCATGGTTTGAACCATCACTGCCATACAATGTGACATCCACCTTCATATCAATGGTCGAACCATACGATATATTGGTTTCAATATCATACACACTGCTCGATCCCATCTGGATAATGGATACATCCCGGAATATGCCAAACAGGCGGATCATATCCTGGTTTTCCAAATAGCTTCCATCCGCGTATTGGTACACTTCCAACGCAATGGTATTGCACCCTTGATGAATATACGGAGTAATATCAAAATCACTGGGACCATAAGAATCTTCACTGTATCCGATGCATTGGCCGTTGATATACACATAAAATGCACTGGCGACACCATCAAAATGAAGGATATAGTGTTGGTTGGTATCATAAGAATCAATCATGAATTCCCGTTTATAATGAGCCACCCCATTTTGTGAGGTAGCGGCGACGGGCAACCCGTCGCCCCCATATTGAATGGTTTCCGTATTCAACCATGGATACGTATTGTTGATATATAATGGCGCTTGATAAACAAATTCCCCATCATCACCTTTTTCGGTTTGCACACAATGGGGAACCGTCAATGTATCCCATCCAGTCGTGTCCCAGTTTTCCGTATAGGACGTGATAGACGATCCCGTATAACCACGAAGTCGATCGGTCGGTCGATCGACATAGTAAAAAGACCACGATCCATTGAGGTCGATATATCGGGATGAGATCGATTGATCGATCTCATCCAATACCGTATCACTAGCTAAGATCGCATCATCCAATGAATCGTAGTATTCCATGGATGCATGGGGCGACAATTCATTGATCGAAAAGACTTGATGTTGGTCGTACCACGCTTCACCAATAAATTCTGTAGTCGTCGGATAAACCGATTGGGATTGCTGCAACACACTCGGATCCAGTGTCGGTTCACTTTCCACAGTGTAACTGATCGAACCATCGTTGGTCGCACATGCACATGCCATGGTCAAAACCATGGCATGGATCAAAACTTTAGTTGATTTCATCTTCACTTTTAAATTTTGGTTTATAGAAGCGTCGATTATCGAGTGCAAACATCCGTTCACTAAACGTCCCAGCTTCCGTTTTTGACAATAAGGACGTCATCATATCCATCTTGGCATCGATATTATCGATATAATACAAAATTTCGGCTTCCATCAATTGGGGTCGTACCGGTGAGCCATACTCATATTGCCCGTGATGGGAAAGGATCAAATGCCGCAACAGTAATGTCTGTTCTTTATCCCCAACTCCACATTGATCCGCGATTTCCATCACCAAACCATGCATGATGGAGATATGACCGCATAGATTCCCTTCCACAGTATATTGTGTAGCAATGGGGGAATCCAATTCATACAGTTTGCCGATATCGTGGCATAACACTCCGGATATCAACAGATCTCGATCCAATTGGGGATAAATATCACAGATGGCATTGGCCAATTTGATCATCCCGGATACGTGTGTGGCTAGACCACCGTAAAAATTGTGGTGATTGCGACTGGCCGCAGGATGCGAAAAGAAATCGGCTCCCGCTCGTTTGAAGATCGCTTCCACCAATTGATGATACACGGGGTCTTGGATCTGTTCATAGGCAGCACGGATGGTTTTTTTCAATTCATCCGTAGCGATCGGTGATTTTTGCACATATTGACTCAAATCCACACTACGTTGGTCCAACGCACGCACAGCATTGATGCGCATTTGCAAGGCGTTATTGTAGCGATTGATATCATAATCGATTTCAATGACATTACCTTTAATGACGATGGCACGATCGGTTTCATCCACATTCCAGAATTTCGCATCCATGGTTCCCGTATCATCTTCCACGACGACGGAAAGATACTTGCTACCTTTATTAGTGACACCAGTGGTGACATTATTGATCAAATAAGCATCGGTTCCATGGGAACCATCCATCAATGTATTAATCTTGTTCATCTTTCCACTCCATGTTGTCAATCGCTGCATAGATGTCTTCATAATCAAAACCTTGATGCAAGCAATAATTGAACACCCGATTGCGCAATGCAGAACCGGAATATTTGTTCTTATACAGTTTACGGCCTTTTTCGGCGACCTTGGCACAAACATTGCCTTCTTTGATCATTTCATTGGAAAAATCCATGGTTTCAACCACACGCGTTGCGATCTCTTTGCTAAATCCGTTAGATAAGAGCCGATTGGTGAGTTTTTTCGCCATGCCTTTAGCTGACAAATATTCCATATTGGTAAACTGTACACGTCGAGAATAGGATAATGCTTTGCTGAATTCATCATCCTCATCATCGTTGAGATACATATTGATCAAATCAGCGGAAATACCACGTTGTTTGAGTGTCTTTTTGATCTTTTCACGTCCAAAGAGTTTTGCCTGCATGGAATAAATGGCATTGACCACAAACTTCTTGTCGTCTAAATAGCCTTTCGCCTGCAATTTATCGACCAATGCATTGATCGGTCCGATGGACAATCCACTTTTTTCGACCAGATAATCATAGGTTTCCTTGACCGTACGATCTTTATTGCTTAAAAATTTCAATACGGAACGATAGGCTTTGGCCTCGGCTTCGTTTTCAGAAAGATCATCCAATTCCGCATCGGTGAACACACCGCCTTTGCGTAACCCCTTTTCCATGTAATCTTCTAGCGTGATCAAAATTTCACGTTGATCCCCACTGTGGCTTTCAAACTGACAGAGTACACACTCGCCTTTGGTCTTGATCGTGCGCAAAATGTAGCAATCCAAATAGCGGTCGATCGCATCCGTGTAGACTTCGATCACACGTGAATAAAAGATTTCCTGACTGTATGGTTGCGTGACTTCTAGACATTTGGCACGCATGGCATCATGTTGGGCTTCGCTTAACGACTCGAATTGATCCAATGCATGGGCAAAATCATTTCCATCTTCAAAGAAATAACCGGTTTCGCCTTCCAGCAATAAGCCGTCTAGTACTTCATCATGACGTGCCATGATCGGGGCTTGAGAAGCCAAAGCTTCGATGAAAGTCACCCCTTGAGTCTCCGATAGGGAAGCAGAAACGAATAAATCCGCCATATGGTAGTAATCCGGGACTTCATTGCGGGGTTTTGGGCCACAATAGATGATCCGATCATCCAAAGCCAGGGTTTCGATTTGTTTAAGAATATCTTTTTCACCCGGTCCTTTACCAACGATCAATAGACGATAGTTTGGATGAGTCTTGATGGCTTTAGCAAACGCATCGATGACTACATCAAGTGATTTTTCCTCAGCGATGCGACCAACATAAAGAATGATTTTTTCATCGGTCAAACCATAGGAAGCTTTCAATGCATCCACTTTGGTTTGATCCATATGAAGTCGTGAAAACCGATCAAGATCCAATCCAGTCGGAATGATATGGATCGGTGCTTTGACGCCATAACGTAACAAAAGATCCCGAGTTTTTTCACTGGGAGCGATCACGCTCATACTTTTGCGTAAAAAAGCCTTGCTGGCAACAGCGACCACTTTCTTACCGACCTCGTCCACGGTCTTGAAATCCAATAAATTCAAATAATGGGTATAGTCTTCATAGACGGTATGATACGTGGATACGAGTGGAATATGGAGCAAATTGGCACATTTATGGGCTAGCAATCCAACAGAAAATTCAGTATGGCAATGGATCAGATCCAGATCCAATGCTTCGATTCGTTTGATCACATCCGGATGGATCGGGCTGGTCAACGTGTATCCATATAAAAATTTCAATTCGATGCCTTCCAAACGGATCACAAAAGGATCTTCATCATAAGGCAATGAGGGTTTGGTCGTGACCACATAAACCGTATGACCATGAGAACGCAATTGATCGACCAATATGGAGATACTGGTGGCCACACCATTCAATTCCGGGATATATGTATCAGAAAAACAAGCTATTTTCATAATTTCTCCTCAAGTGTCGGATCGATCAGATCATCACCTCTATGATAAAAATGTTTGAACAGAATAAATGTCAACGCACCGATGACCATGATCAAATAATAAGTAAACAACCGCCATAATGCCATGATCGCGCCGGCTTGTACATTACCGAACAGAGTGGAAAACATCAACACGAAAATCGCTTCCGTTCCACCACTGGCACCGGGAATGGGAATAAAGGCATTGATCATGGAAACATATGCCGTCAGGCAGATACAATCCAATAACAGCATCGCACCACTGGTGTCCACGATCGGACGGATGTCCATGGATAAATATACAAAAAACGGAATCGCATAATATAAAAGCAATCGTGCGACTTGTAAGGCGACACATTTGGCGATGATGATCGGCTGGTTACAGAATTCATCAGCGCATTCCTTAAAACTGTTCAACTGAAGATTGAGATTGTCCAATGCGTTTTGTCCGTTTTTAAGGATATGCAGTTTGACCAGGAGGTTGATCACACCATGTGTGATGGCATTGTAGATCCGTTTGCTTTTCACACCGACCAATAGGACCAAAATAACGGCTGAATTGACCACAAAGCCGAGTAATACGACCAAAAACAAATTGGAAAAATTCGATCGGAAATAATTGAAGCGCAGAACGATCAATAGAAAAACCACGACCACCATGGTGATTTGATAAATAATAAAATCCGCCCATAATGCACCCGCTGCATCGGCTGCGTTGACTTTCTGTCGACGGAAGACATACATCTGAAACACCTGTCCCCCGGAAGCACTGGGTGTCACTCCATGCCCGAATGAAGCGATCAATGCATTGATAAACCCATCCACCATCGAATATTTGATATGACGAGCATTGACAAGGATTTTAAGATTCCATCCAATGAAAAGATGATAACTCATTACCAACGCCATCAGGATCAAAAACCAAATCGGATGGATGGTTTGGATCATTTCGATGATCTGGACATAGTTGTCTTTGAAAACCAAATACAATACCAGCAAGGTAAAGGCAATGGCGATCGATATCGAAAACCATGGTTTTGAAAATAAGGAACGCAGTGTTTTCATACACCAACATTTTACAACAGGTCTGCCATCGTGAAAAATGAAAGTATCAGGATAACGCGATATCCAAAATCATCATGATGGCAAAACCGATCGCAAAGCCGATCGTTGGCAAATTGGAATGATGATTTGTGGATTGGCTTTGCGGGATCATTTCCTCTACCACCATATACAACATGGCACCGGCTGCAAAGGATAAAAAATACGGCAAAAGATTGGTCATGACCATAGAAAAACGAATGGTGATCAATGCAGCAATCGGCTCAACGATCCCACTGAATAATCCGTATCCAATAGCTTTTGCGGTTGATCCACTGGTCACTTTTAACGGTAAAGACACAATGGCGCCTTCCGGAACATTCTGAATAGCAATACCTAATGTAAGTGAAAGTACGGCAGCCATAGATAAAGACGGGGTATTTGCCAGCAGTGCGGCAATGCTGACACCAACGGCCATCCCTTCTGGAATATTATGGATAATGACCGCAAATACCATTTTCATCGTCGCGGATAGGTGACATTTTAATCCTTCTTCTTGTTGTGTTTCCACATGCATATGCGGCAACAGTGAATCGATCAATAGCAAAAAAGCAAATCCGCTCAACAGGCCGATCGTGGCAGGAAGAAAAGCAAGTTTGCCCATATGTTCGACAGCATCCATAGCTGGGATCAGCAATGACCATACGCTGGCTGCAACCATGACACCGGCTGCAAATCCGAGCAAGATCGCTTCAGCGAGTTTAGAAAACCCATTGCGAAAAACAAACAACAGCAATGCGCCGATACTGGTACCGATAAAGGGAATAAAAATAGCGATATAAATTGATAAATCCATGGCATTACTATACTTGAAAAGAAAGAACATCCGCAACACGGATGCTCTGTTTGTATTTAGTCCTGACTTTCCTTAAAAGCAGCTTTATCCCGAAACGGCATAGCTAACACCCGAGTATAAACATCTTTTAACTGTGCGCCGATGTTTTCCAGACGACGTTCTACCGCACTGTGGTAGCCACCATTGCGGGTAGCGGGTAGTTGATGACGGATGAGTTTATCGATGATTTCGACAAACTCATCATTGGTATGACCCTTGTAGCAGTTGACACCATGGTTCAACCATCCCTGATAGACCCCGATATCCCGCACCAATACCTGTGCCTTGGAGGCAAACGCTTCCAATACCACGATCCCTTCGGTTTCTTCATAACTAGGGAAGAAAAACACGTCCGCACTGTGGTAGGCACCTTGAATGATCGGGCCCTTGACATAACCTGGAAAGATCACATTATCCGGTGCGTTATCGACTGCATCACGGATATGAGCTGGAGTGGTCAGATTGGGTAATTGGCCAAACCAAATAAACTTATATTGAGACATGCGTTTGGCCACTTCGATAAAATCCAATATCCCTTTTCGTTCAAAAAACCAGCCAACACTCATGATGACATGTTCGTACGGATCCAAATCGAAATATTTACGAAATGCATAGCGTTTTTGAGGATCATCGGCAAAGGTGGCCAAATCGATCCCGTTGGAAATTGCCTGGATCGGAACAGTAATGCCATAATTTTCCAACAGTGACTTGCTGTATGGCGTTGGAGTGAGAATATAATCGGCTGAAGAATATAGATTTGAAATATAGATTTTATAAATCGGTGCCACCTGATTGCTTAAAACAAAAGAATTGCGGAAATCTTCTTCAGTGGAATGAGCGTGATAAATCACCTTTTTTCCAAGATTACGGGCTTTTTTGACCATGGCATTACTATTAATACCTATGGTATTGATGTGCAGGATATCATAATCTTCACAATCTGGATCGATCGTGGTCTCAACCCCAGCCAAAGCACACGCTTTCAATTGATGTGAAAGGGCACGACCGATTCCGGAATTGGATATCTGTTTTTCGTTTTCGAAATAGAGTAATACTTTCATAGCTAAAATTTATTATAATCGTTATCGCGATGGTTCAACCAGGGATTTTAATGGGATGCGTCACTTTAACGTCATGCTCCCAAAATGTTGACATCTTTATATAAAAAAAGAATAGTTTTCACAAAGTTTTTACATGAAAACCAAATTTGTAACAAAGAGGACCCCTAGACTGACAATCAGAAAGAAAGGAAGTAAAAGAATATGAGCGAAAATCAGAATTTTAATGAAAATATACCCGACGCTTCGCATGGTTCAAACCATACGGATTCGGATGCGGATCAACCCGTCCTCGATGTTAAACCGCAGGTCACGGTAAGTGAATCGAGCAAGAAAAAACATGGATTACGCAACACCCTGCTTGCAGTGGTATTGTTAGCCGGTTGCATGGGCAGCGGCTATGTCGGTGGCATGATTTATGAAAACACCAGCGGGAAAAATCGAGTAGTGATCCAACAGAATGTCATGGACAAAACCGACACTGCAACGGATACCACCGCCATCAATACGACCAGTGGGGATCTTACGATCGAACAGATTGCAGCCAAATGTAAACCCAGTGTAGTCGAGATCCGTACCGAAGCTGTACAGAACGCAACATTCATCGGCAACTATGTCATTGACGGAGCCGGTAGCGGCGTGATCATCAGTGAAGATGGTTACATTTTGACCAACAACCATGTGATCGAAGGAGCTAGTAGTATCACGGTGACATTGGATGATGGCACCAGCTATGAAGCCACATTGATCGGAACGGACGATCAAAGTGACGTGGCGGTCATCAAAATCGATGCAACGGATCTAACACCTGCAACTTTAGGAAACAGCGATCAGATCGTGGTCGGTGAAACCGTTGTGGCCATCGGCAATCCATTAGGAACATTAGGCGGATCCGTGACCAATGGTATCATTTCTGCAACCAGCCGAAATATCACCATTGATTCCCAGAATCTGAACGTGATCCAAACTAACGCTTCTGTTTCTCCAGGAAACTCTGGCGGTGGATTGTTCGATGCTCAGGGAAATCTGATCGGAATCGTCAATGCAAAAAGCGGTGAAAGTGATGCTGAAGGTATCGGATTTGCATTGCCTATCAACAATGTCATGAGTATTGCAACAGATCTGATGACGAATGGTTATGTCACCGGCCGTCCGGCTTTGGGTGTCACGATTCAGACCATGTCCTACTATAATGGCTCTTCTGCATTGGTCGTTGCTGGATTCTCCAGTAATTCCAAAGCACAAGATGCCGGATTGCAGGAAGGTGATATGATCGTCGCCGCTGATGGTCAGACCATTTCCAGCTTTGCAGATCTTAGAGGTATCATCCAGGGTAAGTCGATCGGTGATACGATCGAATTGACCGTGATCCGTGATAACTCCAATCTCGTGGATGTCAGTGTACCGTTAGTTGAAATGCAAAATGAAACAACGACGACACCTGAACCGATCATCACACAGGAATAAACATTTTAAAAAAAACCGATGCATCCCTCCGCATCGGTTTTTTTTAGTCGAATTAACGATGCATCGAGTCAATTTATCGAGGTTTTCTTGTGAAGAACCTGAAATATCATATAGCGTTCTGCGTAACAAAAAAGCATCTGATGTTTAAATCATCAGATGCTTTTTCAATCTTACCTGGCAACGTGCTATTTTTGCAATAACGCTATCGTCGCCGAAGAAGTGCTTAACTGCTGTGTTCGGGATGGGAACAGGTGTGACCACTTCTCTATCGTCACCAGATCATTTCAGGAAAATCATTCCCTGAAAATTGAATAACAGAATCGCTTTCATCTTTCTTTATGAGCTACGTTTATGATTAAAACCTCGGACTATTAGTATCAGTCAACTGCACGTATCACTACGCTTCCATCCCTGACCTATCAACCTGATCGTCTTTCAGGGTCCTTACTCC